>JBBFKQ010000004.1 GCA_037481935.1 Aquificaceae bacterium
AATCTACATGGCGGTAATTTCTTACAATCTCCATAGGCTCTGGAGTGCAGGGATGCTATAACTTGCAACTTGCGTTAAAACCTATTTCAATACCCCCTGAAACTATTCTGGTTAAAACCCAGTATCCGTGCAAGCTCCCGTCTTTCAGGTTTACCACATGCTCAAGATGCGCTTGCACCGCGTATGTTTTCTTAACCATTACAGAAAACTATGTTATAATAAACGAGGAGGTTTTGCAATGGCTATAACTGTTAGAGTCCCCACGCCGCTGAGAAGAGTAACCAACGGTCAGGGTGAAGTGCAGGTGCAGGCTGGCACCATAAGAGAAGCCATAGAGAAACTTGAAGAGGCATACCCTGGCTTTAAAGAAAGGCTTGTGGACGAGCAGGGTGAGGTAAGAAGGTTTGTGAACCTTTACCTTAACGACGAAGACATAAGATTTCTTAAGGGTCTTGATACAGAACTCAAAGATGGAGATGTTCTCTCTATAGTCCCTGCCATTGCAGGTGGTCAGAGGTAAACCCTTTCCAGATAAAGTAAGAGCTCTTCAAAAAGAGCCATTGCCATTTCTTCCGACGGCATATCCATATTTACCCTCTCCACACCGCCTGTAGATACCACAATCCTCTTTCCCTTTAATTCTACTGTCCTTATATGATAATACGGCACAACAAGGGTTTTCTCGTCAGTCCTGTAAATCAAGTATCTGCTCTCAAGCTCCACCCCCAGCTTTTTGAGGTTTTCCCTTATGCTCTTCATACCAAGCCTGGTGGTATCTTTATGGGGCTATGAAACCTTTCTGGTTCCTCCTTGACCACCATGGCATAGACTCCAAAGCAGTATCTGCCTAGCTCTACGACCCTTCCAACCCTCAAGCCTGCCTCCTCAAGCATAAGACCCACCTCCCATTCAGAATAAACTTCCTCTGGTGGAGGACCCTTGTCCCTCTCTTCCTTTTTCCAGTCTATTATAGCTACATAAGCGAGAGTTTTGCAAACTCTTTTTATCTCCTGCATAAAATCCACAGGGTTCTCAAGCTCATGAAAGACGAAAGCCATAAAGACAAAATCCACCGTGTTTTCTGGTAAAGGTAGACGGTTTTCTTCAGAGGGCAGGACCTCCACGTTGGAAAGTCCAAGGCTTCTGACTTTGTTGCTGGCGTATTCCACAGCGAGTGGCTCTATATCTATAGCATAAACTCTTCCTTCTGGTCCTACGGCCTCCGAAAGATAGGGAAGGTAAAAGCCTGCACCCGTGCCCACGTCAAGCACCCTCATGCCTTTTCTCAGCCCGAACTCTCTGAGGGTCTTCTGGGGGTCAAAAAGCTCAAGCCTGCCTGGGTCGTCCAGCTTCTGAAGTTTTGAGGGGTCAAACTTGTGTCCCATGGAAAAAATTATATGAGCTTTAAAAGCTCTCTTAGCTGTTTTATCTCATCTCTGAGCCTTGCAGCCTTTTCAAACTCCCACTTCTTTGCACACTCCCACATCTCCTTTTCCAGCTTGTTTATACGCTCTATAAGGTCTTCTTCTGAGGATATGCCCTTTGGAAGCTTCACCGGTAGTTTTACATAATCCAGCTCTTCTATTGCCAGCAGTTCTTTTATGGGCTTTACTATGCTCTTTGGTGTTATACCATGCTCCCTGTTATACCTTTCCTGAATCTGCCTTCTTCTGTTGGTTTCTTCTATGGCCCTCCTCATGGACTCGGTGACCCTGTCTGCGTAAAGTATGGCTTTGCCATTGATGTTTCTCGCCGCACGCCCTATGGTCTGTATAAGGGAGGTGTAGCTCCTTAAAAAGCCTTCCTTGTCTGCCTCCAGTATGGCAACAAGAGACACCTCTGGCAGGTCAAGACCCTCTCTCAGAAGGTTTACGCCCACTATTACTTCCACTGCACCTTCCCTCAGCTCCTTTACCACCTTCGCCCTTTCTATGGCATCCAGGTCTGAGTGCATATATTTTGCCTTTATACCCCTTTCGTTAAGGTATTCTGCAACCTCCTCCGCAAGCCTCTTTGTGGTGGTAAGCACAAGAGCCCTTTCCTTCCTTTTTCTTCTCTCCCCGATTTCCCTTATCAGGTCCTCAATCTGGTTTCTCGTGGGACGCACCTCTACCACAGGGTCAAGAAGTCCCGTGGGTCTCACGATTTGTTCCACCATTATGCCCTTGCTTCTCTGAACTTCCCATTCTCCCGGAGTTGCAGACATGTATATGACCTGGTTGAGTTTCTGCAGAAACTCTTCAAACTTGAGGGGTCTGTTGTCAAGGGCGGAGGGCAGTCTCCAGCCATACTCCACCAGCTTTTCCTTTCTTGACCTGTCTCCGTTATACATGGCTCTTACCTGCGGTATGGTCACATGGGACTCATCCACTACAAGGAGGAAGTCATCGGGAAAATAGTCAAGGAGCGTAAAGGGAGGTTCTCCTGGCTTTCTGCCATCAAAGTATCTGGAGTAGTTCTCTATACCCTTACAGTGCCCGAGCTCTCTTATCATCTCCATATCATGCATGGTTCTCTGATATAGTCTCTGGGCTTCCACCATCCTGCCCTGAGATTTGAACCACTCCACTCTTTCCTTGAGGTCTTTCTCTATCTGCTGGAGGGCTTCTTCTATTGTGTCTCTTGGTGCTACGTAGTGGCTTGCGGGGAAGAGCACCACCTTTTTAAGGTCTTTTATCTTATGCCTGTTGAGGGCATCCATCAGCTCTATGGACTCTATTTCATCATCCCAGAACTCTACCCTGATGAGCTGGTCTTCCATATCAGATGGCACCACTTCAAGGGCATTACCCTTTACTGCAAAGGTCGCCCTTCTTATAGCGTAGTCGCTGCGCTCATAGCCTATCTCCACTAGCTTTCTTGTAAGCCTGCTCAGGCTCAGCCTCTGTCCCACTTCAAGGGAAACTCTCATTGAGTAGTAAGCCTCCGGAGAGCCAAGGCCGTATATGCAGGAAACTGAGGCGACCACGATAACGTCCCTGCGTTCAAGCACGGACACGGTGGCTGAGTGCCTGTATCTTTCCAGAATCTCGTTGATGCTGGCGTCCTTCTCAATGTAGAGGTCCTTTTCGGGTATGTATGCCTCTGGCTGGTAGTAATCGTAGTAGGAGATAAAGTATTCCACCGCATTGTCTGGAAAGAGCTCTTTCAGCTCCCGATAGAGCTGTGCGGCCAGTATTTTGTTGTGGGCTATTATAAGGGTCGGCTTTCCGTGTTTTTCAATGACGTTGGCTATGGTGAAGGTTTTGCCTGTGCCTGTGGCACCCAGAAGCACCTGCTCCTTTACCCCAGACTCAAGGTTTTCCAGTAGCTCCCTTATAGCTCCCGGCTGGTCGCCGGCGGGTTGGAGGTCTGTTTTTATACTAAACCCCGACAGGGTTTTCATAACTTATCATAATTTAAACCGCTCCGTTGGCCTTGACCACATAAATCGCCGTGCCATTCTCTGGCACTCGTCAGACAGGGCAAGAATGCCGTCAGCAAGTTATAATTTAGACCCGTGAAAATACTGATTCTTACCGAAGGCTCTTCTCATATAGGCCACGGACACATCACTAGGTGTCTTTCCCTTTATGAAGCCTTCTCAGTATACGGTCAGAAGCCTTTTATGTTAGTGGCCGGAGACGGCTCGGTGGAGGGGGTTTTGAGAGGGGTAAACCATCGCATTTTTGACTGGCACGGGCGGTGGAAGGAGGTGAGGGATATCCTGAAAGACTATCACCTCGTTGTGGTTGACTCTTACATTGCGGGGAGAGAAATCTACGAAGACATATCCGGCTCTGCAAGGCTCGGGCTGTTCATAGACGACTACAAAAGGCTTGATTACCCACCAGGTGTTGTGCTCAACGGCGGAGTTTACGCAGAAGAGCTCTGCTATCCCGAAAGGACTGGGGTCAGATACCTTCTTGGACCAAAATACATACCCCTCAGAAGTGCCTTCTGGAAGATAGGGAAAAAAGCCATAAGAAAAAGGCTTAGAAGGGTTCTCATAACCTTTGGTGGGGACGACACCAGAAACATGACGCCACGGGTAGTCAATCTTCTTCTGGAAACCAGAAAAGACTTAGAGCTCTTTGTGGTTGTAGGCAAGGGCTTTGGCAACAAAGATGGCATTTACAGGTTCAGGCATGAAGGGGTAAAGATTTTTGAAGGTCTGTCTGCGGAGGGTATGAGGGATATAATGCTTTCTGTGGACGTAGCCATAAGCGCCGGCGGTCAAACAACCTACGAGCTTGCAAGAACTGGCACGCCTACCATTCTCGTTGCGGTCGCCGAAAATCAACTTCTAAACTGCAAGGGCTGGGAAAAGCAGGGCTCTGCCCTCTACGCCGGCTGGTGGGAGGAGAAGGTGCTTATGGAGAACTTGCTTTCTGCCCTTAACAGGCTTGCGGACTGGAACTTGAGAAAAGAAATGTCCAGAAGGGGCAGGAGGCTGGTGGACGGCAGAGGTGCTCTGAGAGTTGCCAGAGAGCTTTTGAGAACATATGATTATAAACATGGAGCAAGCAGAGCTTCAAAAGAGCTATACCATAAGAACCTTCCACGACATAGTATCAGCCCTGAAAGAAAACCCGGCCTGGCTTGAAGAACTCAGAATGCTCATACTCACCACAGAGCTGGTTGAACTGCCAAAGAAGTTTGAAGAGTTTGCGAAAGAGGTCAGGGAAAGATTTGACAGACTGGAAAAGGAAGTTGCATATCTAAAGGAAAAAAGCCAGAGCACGGAGCAGAAACTGGAAGAGGTCAAGAGTGATACTGAAAATCTAAAGACAAATATGGCAGTGGTGAAGGAGGATGTGGATACTCTCAAAACCGATATGACTGTGGTAAGAAAGGATATAGAATTCCTAAAGGGGGAACTGCAAATTGTAAAAACTGACGTTGCGGAGCTCAAAGGGGACAACCTTGAAAGGAAGGTAAGAGAGAGGGCCGGTGCTTATCTTGGCAGGCACTTCAGGTATTCGGAAGTTATAGACTTAAATGCCTTTGTGAGAAAACTTGACGAAGCAGAAGACAGTAGTATCATAACCGCAAAGGAAAGGGAAGATGCCCTTGAGCTTGACGCAGTGGTAAAGGCTAAAATAAAAGAAACAAGGCAGGATGTTATGCTTGCCATAGAAGTATCTTACTCAGTTCACGCAGAGGATGCAGAAAGAGCCATGAGGGGAGCCCAAACCGTCCAGAAAGTCTACAACATGACCACCCTGCCTGTAGTTATAGGCGTGAACGTGAGTAAAAACCCTTGCAGAAAAATACAGGGATGTGGTTTTTATAAAGCTCGCTCGCTCGCAGGATTAATCATCCCCATCACGATAACATCTTTCCACCTGCCATCCTTGAACACAAACTCCCTGAGCCTGCCCTCCTCCACAAAGCCCATCCTTTTGTAAAAATTTGTAGCCCTCTCGTTGTCCTCTATAACCTCCAGCTTGAGAGTGTGAAGTCCTGCCACCTCAAAGGCAAGACTTATGGCTGACCTTTCAAGAATCAGCCCCGCACCGTGTATCTTTTCCTCAGGGTTTGCGTAGATGCCAAAGTAGGCATTGCGGTTGTGAAGGTCCACTTTATTTAGATAAATGACACCGATTAACTTACCCTCTGAGCATACCAGATAGTAAAAGTTCCTTTTATCTCTTTTCAGGTTTTCTACAAACTCCTTGTGTTCCTCCACGCTTATTTCATGGTCCGTATACATCCACCTTCTAACCTCTGGATGGTTTCTCCACCTCCTGACCATCTCCCTCTCTTCTTCAGTCAGGTTCACAAAGTTTTTCAGAAGAACTTTTCCAAGCTCTATATCTCTCCTTAAGCTCTCTGATGGGCGTGTCCCATCCCTTTTCTCTGATGAAAGGTTCAAAGATTGCGTATTCTCTCCTGTAGTGCACTGACCCCCCCCGTGTTGCTTAAGTGGCTTGATTTCCATATTTTTTATTCTATCCCAGTTTTCTTTAAAAAGTTTCTGAATCTCTCTGTGAAGTTTCAGGTATGAGCTCCTGAGGGTTTCTTTTTCCTCATCAATGAAGACCTCCCTCTGCAGGAGAATGTCCCCTGTGTCCACGCCCTCGTCAACAAGGTGAATGGTAACCCCCTTGGGCGTATCCTCCAGAAAGCTCCAGACGTTGGGATACGCTCCCCTGTTGTAAGGCAAAAAGGATATATGCAGGTTTATTATCCTTGGACAGTATGCACGAACCACATCTCTGGGTATTATGTGCTTGTAGTTGTAGCTTATTATGAAGTCTGGGCTTATAGATTTCATATACTCAAGGTTCACCTGCTCTTCTGTGTATACTACATCCTCTACTATTTCTTTCAACCACTCAAAAAGCTCTAAGCTGTGCTGGTTTCCGCCAAGGAAAAGGATTTTCATAGTATTTTCCTCACCAGTTTAAAGCCTTCAGCATATTCACAACCTACCTGCATGCCCCTCAATTTTGCTAAATATTCTATTCCTTCTATGGACCTTGGATGGGGGTATTGCCTCAATTCACTCCTGTAGCATTGCATTGCCTCAATTTTCTTCCTGATGTGCTTCTCTGAAAGCGTAAAGTATGTGTCTGGTTGAAAACTGACTGGGTAAGCCCATTCTGTGGAGGATAGAACTTCACAGGAGTATATCTCTTTTACAGAACTACCCGGCTGAGGCCTCGTAGCCGTTAGCACGGCTCTGTAAGTTATCTGATGGTCTATGTTCAGGTCTCCTCCGTGATGGGTGAAAATTATTTCCGGTTTTATCTCCTCTATTACTTTTTCCACTGTTTTTACGATATCAAGCAAAGGGACGCTATCAAACCTGTTGTCCGGAAAATCACAGAATATTACTTTTTTAACACCCAGTAATCTGTTAGCCATTAAAGCATCTTCTCTGAGAGCTTCAAGCTCCACCTTTCTTGTCTTTGGCTCTCTTTTCTCATCCCTTGACGTTATACCTTCTCCAAGTATCAGAGTATAAACCTCATTGCCCTCTTCAGAAAACTTTGCAACTGTTCCCCCGCAACCGAGAACTTCATCGTCTGGATGTGCAATGATTAACAAAATACCTGAACTATGAGTCATCTTCTATAACCTCAAACCTGCCTACTACTTTATCTACTTTTAGAACTGCCTCAGTAAACTCTATTTTTAGTTTCCCCAATTTTATAAATGCCTTTGGATAATCTTCTGCATCAAGCATGCGTATAAAATCGTAGAAATCCTCTAAATTACTTATGTTCGCATCTAATATGTTGCTATTCTCTGGTTTTAGCCTTCTATATATGCTTCCTTTGCCTTCTTGCTTATAAGGCGTGATGTTACATTCAATAATTGTAGGTATCATGCTAAAGAAAATAATATTAGATATCTTTATAAACAACTCTTCTGCTGTGCCTAATTCCAACCAGATATCATGCTTTAAAAAGATATCTCCTTCATCAATGCCCCCTGATATCCTAAAGGCTGTAATTTTTGTTCTATAAATTTTTCTAATTATATGGTTTTGTAAAGGGCTCCCGCCTCTGCCTTCAGGCAAATCTCCTATATGAAACCCTATGCAATTATATTTAGTGTATAGCCACTCTGGGATCATCCAAGACCAGTGCGGGAAGAATACATAATCTGGATTAAGACTGTATAGCATATCTTCATTTAGGTCTTCAGGTTTTTCAACTATATGAGTTTGATATTTGTCTTTATATAAGTCTCTAAATCTTAAGGCATTTTTGACATTCCATCTTCTTATAGTAGCAATCAGAACCTTTTTCATAGTATATTTGTCTTATATAGTAGAGATATCTGCTTTTCCAACGCAAAACTTGTTCCATTCTTCATAATCCTTTTCATACTCTCCATACCCATGGCTAAAGTTTGCACCCGAATAGTATACTATAAGCTCACCCGTATTTTTCATCAATGGCTGGTTAGCAGTAGTTATCATTCCACAATCCCACTCTCCTTCTTCTCCAAGGGGTATGATAGGCTCATCAGAGACAAGCTCCCATTTTCTGCAGTCTTTGCTATAAGCAAGGTAGACCTCAATCTTCCCGTCGTGGGTGCCTCTGGGTATCTCATGGTCTATCATAAAAAGCCACAGAAAACCAAGGTAGTGGTCTTTATAGTTAAAGGGGCACAGCCCATAAAAGTCTGCCCATTTGAAGCCTCTCTTCTGGGCTATTCTGTCCTCCCTTTCTAAGGGTATCCATACAGTCCTTGGTTTGCTCCAGTTGAGGAAGTCTTTGCTTGTGGACATGCCCACACACCGGCGGGTTCTTCCCTGTGGGTCTATCTTGTAGGTCTTTACCATAGCTCTGTAGACCTTCTTCTTTTCGTCATAAAAAACCGGTGCCACATCGCTATACCAGACCTTTCTGGTCTTTTTGTTGGGAAACTTGAGCAGAGGGATAACTGGGTTTTTATCGTATTCTACAAAGTTTATTCCATCCTTTGAAAAGACAACACAGTAGCCCCTGTCTGTGTAGCCAAAGAGCTTGTAGGGATACTCGTCCTCTGGTATGTATATCACTGAGGGTATGTGGTAGTTTGCCACCACATTGCTCATACACTCCAGGGACTGGGTTTTGTGGTAGAAGTCAAGGACTTTGCCCTCCACCTCCACGGTGGGATACAGATGGGGCAGGCTCTCTTTGAGGGGTCTTATGAGGGGCTTTTGCCAGTGGATACCATCGGTGGACTCCGCAAGGCATACAAAAAAGCCTATCCCATCCACATAGCTCTGATAATACATCCTGAGCCTGTCGGGAAGCTCTATTACTGAGCCGTAAAGGTAGGTATGCTTTTCTTCCCATGGGTATTGGGGACACAGGACGGGTCTGGGGTATTTTTCAGCCCTGAGCATGCACCTCCTCAAAGTTCAGAATATCCATATACTCCCATTCCCTGAAAGCCATGGCGTAGATGCCTGCCTGAGACAGGAGCCTGATAAAACCCTCGCTGAAGCTAAGACTGCCCATGATGAGAATTAACTCTTTGTCCGCATACTCAGGGAAGTATTGCAAGAACCTTTTTGCCTTTTCTTTGAACTCCTCTATGTGCTTTTCTCTCGGTGTGGTCTTGACCTCAAGGAGAAAAACCTGCTTTTCACACACCGCAAAGGCGTCAAACTCTTCGTATATGCCCTTTTTTCTGTTTTCGTAAACCACCCTGAGATACGCCCTTTCAGGCTCACACTGGAAGTATTTCCTGACCACAGGCTTGAAAGCTGGAAATACAATATCCTCCACTATGGTTCCCATCTTATTCGCAATCTCACCCCAGCGTTTGTTTAATTCCCTTAGCTCTTTCCTGTGTTCCTCCCTATACTCCTCTATCTTGCGGTCTGTTTCTGCCGTATACCTTATAACCCATTTTTTAAAGTCCGCCATCTCTTCAATGAGGTATTCCATCAACCTCTCAAGCCTGTCAACTCTTTCCTCTACCTTTTCCATCTTAAATCTCCAGCTTTTAAATTTAAACCCTCACATCCTTCTGAAAACGGGCTGTAGCAGTTGCCCCTCCAGTAGCTCCTCCACCATCTCATACTCCACCGCATACTTTACGATGTCAAGCACCTCGTCGTAGACCTTCAGAGTTCTCTCTATTACCTTGTCGTCGTGGGGCAGAGCCATGTTGTGTCCGCCTGTAAAGAGCACTCCCCTTTTTGCACACTCCTGCTGAAAAAGTGTCTTGAGCTTCAGGCTCTCATCCCTGAAGTCCAATAAAAACCTGACCGGATAGCCCTTCGCATAGACAAGGCCCTCAAGTTCTTTCTCTTCTATGAGCTTCTGGATGCCCTCTTTGAGCTTCCGTCCCTGCTGCCACAGGTAGGGTATCACCTCGTGGTCTTTTAGATACTCTACGGTAGCCAGGGCTGACGCTATGCTTGCGGTCTCACCGCCAAAGGTAAAGGAAAAGAAAACCTCTTCAAAGAGCTCCATTATCTCAGCCCTGCCCACTACCGCAGATATGGGCATGCCGTTTCCCATGGCTTTTCCAAAGCAGGCAAGGTCTGGCACAACTCCAAAGTATTCCTGAGCACCACCGAGGGAAAAGCGAAAGCCGGTAACCACCTCGTCAAAGATAAGAAGTGCTCCGTGCCTGTGGGTCAGCTCTCTGACCTTCTGCAGGAAGTCTCCCTCTGGCTCTTCTATGCCTACCGGCTCCATTATGACGCAGGCTATCTGGTCAGGGTATTCTTCAAAGAGTCTCTGGAGGCTCTGGAGGTTGTTGTATTCAAAGGTGAGAGTGAGCCTTTTTACTTCTTCTGGCACCCCTCTACTACGGGTGGTCGTGCCAATATACCAGTCCTGCCAGCCGTGATATCCACAGCTGGCTATGTATTTCCTGCCGGTGTATGCCCTTGCAAGCCTGACCGCTGCGGAGGTGGCGTCAGAGCCGTTCTTTCCAAAGCGCGCCATTTCACAGCATGGTATGACTTCTCTCAGAAGCTCTGCAAGCTCAGCCTCCAAGTAGCTCGGCAGTGTAAAGACCGTCCCCCTTCTCAGCTCCTTTTCAACCCTTTCCAGCACTGGCTCAAAGGCATAGCCCAGGACGCACGCCCCCAGACCCATGGTGTAGTCTATGTAGGTGTTACCGTCAAGGTCTACCAGCTGACAGCCCTTCCCCTCCCTTACAAAGAGGGGCACTGCCCCCACAGAAAACTGAAGGTAGGACTTGCTAAAGGTCTGAGAGCAGTTAGGGACGAGCCTCTTTGTCCTCTCAAAGTGCCGAAGGCTTTCCTCAAGTTTTAACCTTCTTCCCTTCAGGCTTTTTATGAACTCCCTGTCCTCTCTCAGAGACCTGAGGTATCCCTCGTTAACAGGAATTTCTTTTTCTCTTTCAAGTAGTTCCGGTCTTTCCTTTATGAGCCTTACCACATCCCAGTATACAAAGTCCTCTCTCTGGAGGGCTGTGATTATCCTCTCTATGACAATTAGGTCCTCCGGGTAGTCCAGGCTCAGGTGGATGTGAGAGAGGTCTTCTTCATGAAGCCTATAAAAGAGCCTTTTTGCCCTCTTTGATTTCCTTATGTAAGGGCTCACATGCTCTCTCTCTGAGGGCAGTTTTGCCTTCTGGTCTGCTCTAAGTATCCACTCCCCCTTTATGACCTCCACATCAAAGCCATTGACTATGGCATTATAGGCGAAGTAATCAAGGTCTTCGTCCTTGTACAGCTCTACCGCCATATCAATAAGGTTGTGGTCTATAAGAGGGCAGTCCGCAGTCACTCTAATTACCGTATCCAGTTCAAAGTTGGCGGTCGCCTGTGCGTATCTGCTGAGAACATCAATGGGATGTCCTCTAATAACTTCCCAGCCCTTGCATACGCCTATCCTTTCTATTATGTCATCCTGCTCAAGCCACGAAGTGACAAGCACCCTGACATCTACCTTTGCCCTGCCAGCCCTTGAAAGAACCCAGTCCAGCACAAGCCTTTCGTAAAGAAGCTGAATGCTTTTACGGGGATACCTACTTGAGCCATTCCTTGCCTGTATGACTAGCCCTACTCTCATAACAGGACAAGTATCACTTTCTCCACCACCCATTCCAGCTCTTCCTCCCTAAGTGCCGGATAGAGTGGTAGGCTCATGACCCTCTCGTAAAAGTCCTCTGCCACAGGGCATAGCCCCCTCCTGTAGCCAAGCCCTTCCATAAAGGGGTGCCAGTAGACGGGGATGTAGTGCACCTGCGCGCCTATGCCCTGAGCCCTGAGCTTTCTGAAGACCTCCCTTCTCCTTTCCTTTTCCCTGAGCCTTACAGGATACAGGTGGTAAGAATGAAGGGCATAGGGCTTTTCTGCAGGGAGACTTATGGCGTCAAAGTCTTTGAACTTTTCCCCGTAGAGCCTTGCCAGCTCTCTGCGTCTTCTGACAAAACCCTCTAACTTCCTGAGCTGAGATATGCCAAGGGCACACTGAAAGTCCGTTATCCTGAAGTTAAAGGACGGAAACTCAACCCAGTATTCCCAGTCTTCGCCCCTGACTATGCCGTGGTTTCTGCACTGCATGAGCCTTCTGTATAGCCCTTCGTCGTTGGTGAGCACCGCGCCTCCTTCGCCTGTGGTTATGTGCTTGACAGGGTGGAAGCTAAAAACTGTCGCATGAGAGTATCTGCAGGAGCCCGTTTTATGCCCCCTATACTCAGAGCCAAGGGCATGGCAGGCGTCTTCTACCACATAAAGCCCATACCTCTGAGCGACCTGCCAGACCTTTTCCATGTCCACGGGATGCCCGGCGTAGTGAACTGGAACTATGAGCCTTGTCCTCTCCGTTATAAGGCTCTCCAGCAGGCTCACATCCATGTTTCCCGTGTCCCCTTCCACATCGCAGAATACGGGTCTTGCTCCCAGAAGAACCCCAGTGGAGACCGTTGCGGTAAAGGTTATGGGAGTGGTTATAAACTCATCACCCTCGCTCAGCCCTAGGGCTCTGTATACACAGTAAAGGGCAGAGGTGCCAGAGTTGAAGACAACCGCATATCTGGCTCCGCAGTAGCCAGCAAGGGCTTTTTCAAACTCTTCAATCTTTGGTCCCTGAGTGATAAAGTCAGACCTAAGGACCTCAAGCACCGCCTTTATGTCTTCTTCATCAATGAACTGCTTTCCGTAAGGTATCATTCTTCAAACTCGTAGCTGTGGTATAGCTTTATGCCCCTTTGCTTTGCAACTGCATGATTTAAAATTTATGCCTCCACACCCTCAAGGGCCTTCTCCAGAAAAATCTTCAGCTCTTCTCCTTCCAGCCACCAGTCGTTTCTGTCGCTCCTGTAGAAAAAGCCCTCGGGCATTCTCGGGTATCTCTGCCACTTCTCAAGAGCTCTGGCTTCAAAGCTGAAATGAGGCAGTATGACAAAGTATTCTTTATCCTCGTGCCTTACGAGCCTTACATCCCTTGCTTCATCCTCTGATATTAGACTCTCGTGGAGCTTCTCTCCGGGTCTTATCCCAATAAACTTAAAACTACATTCCGGACACATGGCTTTTGCAAGGTCCACAATCCTGACACTGGGAATCTTTGGCACAAAAACCTCCCCGCCATCTGCTTCCTGAAGGGCAAAGAGCACGAGCCTGACGCCCTCTTCAAGGCTTATCCAGAAGCGAGTCATAGCGGGGTCTGTTATGGGCAGCTCCCTTGAGCTTTCAGACAGGAGCTTCAGAAAGAGGGGTATGACGCTTCCTCTGCTTCCCACCACGTTGCCATACCGGACTATGCTAAAGGAGGTTTCCTTTGCACCTGCATATGAATTGCCAGCAATCAGCAACTTTTCCATGGTGAGCTTTGTGGCACCGTAGAGGTTCACCGGGCTCACCGCCTTGTCGGTGGAGAGGGCTACAACCTTTTTGACCCCCTTTTCAATGGCGACCTCTATGATGTTCTGGGCACCTATTATGTTGGTCTTTACCGCCTCAAAGGGGTTGTATTCAAGTATTGGCACATGCTTGAGGGCTGCTGCATGGACCACATAGTCCACACCGTCAAAGGCAAACCAGAGCCTGTCCTTATCTCTGATATCTCCCAGAAAGAACCTGAGCTGGGGATACTGGCTCTCTGGAAACTCTTTGCTCATCTGCCACTGCTTGAACTCGTCCCTGCTGAAGACGATTATCTTTTTGGGTCTGTGATGCCTGAGCACATACCTTATAAAAGCCCTTCCAAAGGAACCTGTTCCCCCGGTGATAAGGATTGTCTTTCCCTCCAGAAAGCTCATTCTATTAGCTCCCAGCTCAGGGGGGTGCCGGCAGGTATGTCAACCCTTGCCCTTCTTCCGAGGATTTCCTTCAGGTATCTGGGGTGAAGACCATAACCGGGTCGGACGCTCCGCACCTTCTCCTGAGTGAAAACCTCTCCAGCCTTGATGTCCTCTGCCACAAAGAGGCTCCTTGAGAACTTTCTCATCCTTTTCTGTTTTTCAGTTAGCTCGTAGCTCACCTTTCCAAGAGCCTTCTCCACCTGCCTTATGGCTTCCACCATGGCTCTGAACTCTGCAGGCTCAAGGGAAAAGGCACTGTCAGGACCTCCAAGGCTTCTGTCCAGAATGAAATGCTTTTCCACCATCACCGCTCCAAGGGTAACGGCCGCCACAGGCACCGCAATCCCCAGCGTGTGGTCAGAAAGCCCCACGGGCACACCAAAGGTCTCAATCATGTTGGGAATAGTCCTCAGGTTCGCATCTTCAAAGGGAGTGGGGTATTCAGACACACACTTGAGAAGGATTACCTGGTCGTTTCCGACCCTCCTGCATGCCTGCAGAGCCTCTTCTATGTCCGAGAGGGTGGCAATGCCTGTGGAGATTATGACCGGTTTTCCCTTGCTGGCAATGTATTCTATGAGGGGTATGTCGGTTATCTCAAAGGATGCCACCTTGTAGGCGGGCGTTCCCAGCTCTTCAAGAAAGTCTACCGCGGTCCTGTCAAAGGGTGAGGAGAAGCATATTAGCCCCAGACTTCTTGCAAACTCAAAGAGCTTCTGGTGCCACTCCCATGGCGTGTAGGCTTTTTTATAAAGGTCATAAAGATACTGCCCATCCCATAGCGTTCCCTCTCTTATCATGAAGTGTTCGTTTCTAATGTTCAGGGTTATGGTGTCTGGGGTGTAGGTCTGGAGCTTGACGGCGTCCGCACCCGACTCCTTTATGGCTTCTATGGTCTTCAGAGCCAGGTCAAGGTTCTGAAGGTGGTTGGCGGATAGCTCCGCAACTACAAAAACTGACTGGCCTTCACATATCTTTCTTTCTCCTATTTTCATCATCCAAAGTCCTCTAAAAGTTTCCTAATCTCCTTTCCAGCATCCCTGAGAAATTTATAGTATAACCCATAAAACCCTTTCACAAACTCTTTCATCCCATGCCCCTTCAAGCTGAGGGCGTGCCCCAGAGCTATCTGGCTCCAGCGGTGGGTGTTGTGATAGGTGAGGTTGTAAAGAAGAGGGTTTTTCATTAGCATAAGCTTTCTCACCAGCTCGCTAAAGCTGTAAACCGTATCGTGATAAGAAGAAAAATCAAACCTCCCTGGAAACTCTCTCACAAACTCTGAGAGGGTTTCAAAGTCTGTATGGAGCTTTCTCAGGACTTCTGAAGGCTTTACCATGTTCACATAGCGCGTGTCAAAGTTATCTTCTATGTTCTTTATAGCTGTATTCTTATCGGCGGATTTTTCCAGCCTGAAAAAGTCTATGGGCAGTGGGATGGCTCCCTCTATCTTTGCACCATCAGAGGTGTTGTAAACTTTTATTCCCTTTTTCTTTATGGTCTGCTCTATACCATACTTGGTGTTGAGAAACCACACGTGAGTTCTGACCTCACCCCCGAAGTTGCCCGGGACTGGTATTTCAAATTTAATCTCCGCCTTTGAGAGAAGGCTCTGGGGGTTGTAGTAGCTTGTGAGCTTTGAATGATGACTCTCTGTCTTTGAGCCAAGGTCAACCCCAAACAGGTATACCTCCTCAAAGCCAAACTCGGCGGCAAGGGCAACGCCTGCGGCGGTAACCGTGGGTCCCGTATGCCATATAATAGGCGAACCTGTAGGCTCAAGAAGCAATGCCCCTGTGTCATTGAGTTTGAGGAACATATAACCCTTTTTAAAGAGCTTAAAGCAATCCGTCCAGAGGGGGTTGTTGGCAATGAGCCTTGTCTTCTTTAGAAAGCTTCTGTCAAGCTCAATGAGCGTGTCGTAGGTGTATTTCGTTCTCTCTATTTCCACGTGAAAGTCTGGCACAATGCCAGCCCTCTGAAGGGCAGATATGGCAGTTCCGCAGGAGAATATGACAGCCCTGTCTTTATACTCCCTTATTTTATCTATGGCGTAGTCCAGAGAGGGACCCGCCCCCACCACAAAGGCAACCGAACCTTGAGGAACTTTCTTTTGAGGGTAGTAAAGGGGTATTTTCCTTTCAAACTTCTCAAGAGTCCATCTGAGAGACCACAGCTCGTCGTCAAAATATCCATGAAAAAGCTCCTGAAAGGCCGGGGAGGAATTAAACCAGTCTATGAGCCTGAGGGGTGGGTTATACTGAAGGTGTTCAAAGTAGTAGCCCCAGTAGAAAACTCCCGGGTTTAACTGTTGTATGGTTCTCAAAAGCTCCTGAAAGGCAATGTCAAGGTCTGGCTCAAGTATGAGCTTGTCGTGGACTATGAAGTTGAGCGTCCTGCCGGGCTTTGAATAGTATTCAAAGAGCCTTTCCCAGTCAAGGTAGTAAATGCTGAGCCTGAAAAAGGCCGGCACATCAAGGATTATGAGGTTCTGCACCTCGAAACGCTCCAGCAGAAGCTCAAGGTGTATCCCAAAGCCAAGCCCAGCCATGAGTAGCAGGGGAATATGTCTTGTGTTTCTGATAGTCTCTGGCTCAACTCTGTTGCCAATGAGCTTTATCAGTTTTGCATCGTATCTATGGGCGATAATCTCAGTGTCTTCTGATGTATCTGAGAGGTCTATATCAGGGAAAATCCTCGTTGGCTTGTCTTCAAAAGCCTGCACCTGAGAAAGGCTCATTGCATAGGCATCCCCTCCGTAGATGCCCCCACCCCCAAAGTCCACATCCAGCCTACCATCTCTGACTATTACATTGAAGTTTTGAGGAAGACTTGAGATAAGCTGGAGTATGCCAGGTGCTCTTCTGCTCAAAAACTGGTGGTTTTTGTAAAGCCTCTCCTTGAGGAACTCCTCAGTTATTTGCATGTATAGGATTTTACAGTATTTCAGGCAGGATGGGTAGGTCATATCAACTCGCTCTGCAGTAAAGCCTCTCTTGAAAAAGGTTGCACGAAGTCATGTATTAGGGGCTTAAAAATTTCTCTTTCCATCCGATAAAAACACATAACAAACCTTAAAGGAGGTGCAAACCATGGCACTGAGAGTGAACTTCAACTTTGAAGCGGCAGCAACCCATACCGCCATCCTTTCCAACGAGAGGGAGATGAACAAGTCTCTACTCAGGCTCTCAACGGGTATGAGAATACTCAACGCTGCGGATGACTCCGCAGGTCTGTTCATCGCAGACCAGCTCATGGTGGTTGGCTCTGGTCTTGAGGAAGGCAACAGGAACATCCAGACAGGTCTTTCTGCCTTGAGAATTGCCGAGAGCTCTGCAGGACAGATATTCAACAGGCTCAACGAGATTTACAAGAGGACAGTGCGTGCGGCAAACGACATAAACGACCCCAATGCGAGGGCGAGTCTTCAGAGAGAGATTGACAACTTCATTGATGCCATCAAGAAAATAGGCACAGACACCGAATACAACGGCATAAAGCTCCTTGATGGAACCTTTGCCGGCAGGGCAATTCACTATGGAGCAAGAAAAGACCAGATACTGGAAATTGACATTAAGAGCGTTTTGCCCAATGATATAGGTGCCTTCATGGTTAAAGGTCAGGGTGCAAGGTATACAAGTAGTGCTAATGCTGTGACTGCTGGAACATTTGTTGATCTTCTTAGTACTTCATCGAACTGGCTTGTTGATTCAGGAGACTATGTTGACATAGCGGGCATCAGGGTGCTTGCTTATGATGGAGTGCAGAGGTTTGTGGATGCAAAAACTCTTGCCGAAAACATAAACAGTAACAAAGCCCTTCAGGCTCTTGGCGTTGAGGCAGTGGCAAAGAACACAAACCATGCAAGTGCAAACTATGCTGGGTTTGCCAATTTTGTACAGATAGTCGGAACTGCTGGAACTGTTGACTCTGTCACCTTAGAATTCTACATAGGTAACGTTAATGCTGCTGGAAGCGCAAACTTTACAGTAACTATCAACAGCAACATAACAAGCGTGCAACAGCTTGCTGACGCTATAAATACAGCAGCTTCTGGAGCCAATGCTCCTGTAAGCGCCAAGGTTGTAAATAACAGACTCTTTCTTGAGACAAACAAGGGAGAAACTATTGCGGTCAGAACAAGCATATCAGCTACTGGACTTCCAAGCACTGCAACTGTCAATGTAAACTTGGGTCAGGTACTTGAAAACGCAGGAACTGTTAACTTTACAACAACAAGTAATTATGCCTTCTACATTGACGTAGGCACTATAGACATAGCCGGCGTTGAGACTTATAAGCTGGATTACAACGGAGTTTCAACTGCAACTTCAGGTTTCAACTTCAACGTTGCCACTGGAGGCAATGCCAACGCTAAGAACCTGTATGCTGTGAGCGTTCTTACCAACGAGCAGGCGGAGGAGTCCATGCTCATAGTCAAAAAAGCCCTTCAGCGTGTGGACACCATTAGAGCCCAGATCGGTGCGGTCATGAACAACCTGCAGTCCATATACGACTCTCAGAAGGTAGCCCTTGACAACACCAGAGAGGCTGAGAACGTGATAAGGAACACAGACTACGCAGAGGAGATGACCAACTTCACCAAGCTCCAGATAAAGATGCAGTCCTCCATGGCGATGCTTGCACAGGCAAACCAGCTTCCTCAGCTTGTGCTCCAGCTCCTCAGGTAATAAATATACGGGGAGGTTCCACCTCCCCCCTTTTTAAGTGAGGGGAGAAATGAAAATAGGACCTGTTGAGCAACAGGTGAATGCCGGGCCTCAGATGGTTGCCCAGAGGCAGGTTCAGGATGGAGCACTTGAGGGTATGAGAAAGGAGGTGGAAAGGGAAGTTCAGCAGGCACAACAGGAGGCTCAGGAAAACATAAGCATGAAGTCTGAAGAGCTTCGGAGATTACTTGAGGAAGTGAAAAGAAAGTTTGACATGCTCAGCAAGTATTTAAAAATAGACATAGACACGGAGCTTGAAATACCCGTTGCCAAGATAATAGAGAAGGACACCAACAGGGTGATTCGTCAGATACCCCCTGACTACCTTCTTGACCTGATGAAAAAGATTGACCAGATGCTTGGTATACTTTTACAGAAGGAGGTATGAGCTTTGGCCGGGGAAATATACTTTAACAACTTGACAGGCAGGTTTGACTGGGGCTCCATAGTGGACCAGATAATAAGGTTAAAATCTATTCCCATACAGAGGCTCTCTCAGGAGGCCCAGCAGGTGCAGGCAAGGCAGTCTGCCCTTCAGGGTCTATCCAGTGCTGTATCGGACCTGTCAGGGCTTTTTGAAACTCTTAATGTGAATGACCTTTTTAAGAGCAAAAGGGCTACTTCCTCAGACAGTTCAATATTGACAGCAACAGCTACAGAAAATGCACCCAACATAACTCTGAATATCTCTGTAAACCAGCTTGCCCAGAAGGAGGTTCTTATTACACAGCAGGGCATTTCAGACCTGAACACACCCATGAGCTGGAGTGACTTTCAGATAGCTTACAACGCGGGAAGTTCAACCCTTTACTTTGATGTGCAGGCAGGCTTTGGCAGACTTTCAGACCTGATAAACGCTATAAACCAAGCTGCCGGTGACAAGATAGTTGCCAGCATATTTTATGATGGTTCACAATACAGATTGATGCTGTCTGAAAAGGATGAATCCTTTTCAACTGCTGAGACAGCCTCCGGAAGCACAGTCATATCTTTCAACACCCCACCCATCATAAATGGAAACGCCTGGAGCCTTGATACTAGCAATCCACTTCAGAATGCCCGGAATGCCAGTATAAGCATAGGCTCCAGCATCCTCACAAGCCCCGGCAACAGGTTTGAAAACCTTGTGAGTGGTCTGAGCTTGGAGGTAAAAAGGGTGGGTGATGCCACGGTTTCCGTGAGCGACGACTATTCAGCAGTTTCCAGATTTCTGGAGGACTTTGTTAAAGGCTACAACGTTGTTATATCTCAGGTTAACAAGCTAACCGGTAAGGATGCACTCTTTCAGGGCGACTACTCCATAGTGGGTATAAAGACCGAGCTTTCAAGGATGCTTGATGGGCTTTTTGCCAACGACCTTATAAACATAAAGGAGGACGGCACCCTTGAGGTGAACAGTTCTGGGGTTAACTCTTTAGCGAGCTCAGACCCTCAGAGGCTCGGGGAGATTCTCACAGAACTCAAAAATACAATGGGAGGCTACGCCCTGAGAACTTCCACAACCCTTCAGACTTTCAATAACGACCTTCAGAGCAGACTGGACGCCATAAACACAAGGGCTCAGGAATTGGGGCAGCAACTGGTAAGGGAAGAGGAAAGGCTCAGGCTTGAGTATGCAAAGGTTGAAGCCTTTATGAACCGGGCTCAGGATATAATGGCAAGACTGCAGACCTTTATAGTCAGCCTTTCAGAAATGCAGGGAGGTAAGAGATGATTAACGCATACCTTGAGAACATGGTTTTGACCGCAAACCCCGTAAGGCAGGTCATTCTTCTGTATGAGAAGGCGATTTCATGTCTTGATGAAGCTACGGAGCTTATGGAAAGGGGTTCTGCAGGGGCTGAAGATATGAAAAGAAAGTATGAATCCATGGGCAGGGCTACGGAGATACTTACTGTTCTTGATGCAACCCTCAATATGGAACAGGGAGGAGATATAGCAAGGAGCCTCCATGAAGTGTATCAGGCTCTTATAAATGACCTTGTGAGGATTACTGTGGAAGGTGATGAACCTCAGACGCTCCGCAAAATGATAAAGATACTTACAGAGCTCAAAGAAAGCTGGGAAGAAGTGGAGAAGAAAGTATATGGAAGACCTGAAGCAACTGCTCCTGCGGTGTGAAGTCTATCTCCAGCAGGAAGACTGGGATAAACTGATAGAAACGCTGAGCAGTATAAATCAGGAGCATATGGAGAATCTGGACCTCCAGACTGCTCAGGAATGCCTCAGGATTCTTGAACATCTTATAGCACTGGGAGAGGTGTTTAGAAATAAACTTGCAGAGGGTCTTGTCAACCTGAAGAGGTTTAAGGAAAGTTATGGAGCTTAGCTTTCTCTGTGTATTAGTTTCAGTATCAGGTTCTCTATGCCGCCGGAGGCATCAAAGCCCCTTATGAAGTGTAAGACCTTCTCAATTTCAGTTGCAGCCCTCTCTCTTGTTTTTTCAACCCCGCCGTGTCTCAAAACGAGTGTTCTTAGTTTCTCGTGCCCACCATCGTAAAAAAGCACCCTTTCCTCCTCTTTCAGTTCAGGGAGCACGCACAGAAGGGGATAGGTGCATTTACCCTCTGCAAGGTCAGAACCCACTGGCTTTCCCAGTTTTTCTTCACTGCCCGCATAGTCCAGAGCATCGTCAATTAGCTGAAAGGCTCTGCCGACTATAAGCCCCATCTGGTAAAAATCCCAGTAATCTTTTCTGTCTGCCATAAGAGCACCCACTGCCATGCATGCTCCAAAAAGGGCCCCGGTCTTATAGTCTATTATCCTCATGTATGTTTCCTCATCAATAAGCCTGCCAAGGCTTCTGAGCTCTAAAAGCTGCCCCTGAGACATCTTCATAACTGCATCACTGAGCACTTCAATACTCTGAAGGTTTCCAAAGCGTGAATACAGAGAAAGAGCCTTTGCATACATATAGTCACCTGTCAGAACACATGCCTGATTGCCATAGATAAGGTTGGCACTCTTCTTGCCTCTCCTCCTTTCTGCCCCATCCACCACATCATCGTGAAGCAGAGAAGCTATGTGCACATACTCTATACCCACGGCGAGAGGAATAACCCTCTCCACATTACCTCCCAGCGCTTCGCATACCATTATGGTAAGAAGAGGCCTTACTCCCTTACCACCGGAAGATATGATATAGCTGCCTATATCGTAAACTTCTCTTACTTCGGGGTCAAGGTAAGAGAGTATCTTCTCTCTTATATTCTGAGTATCTACCATAGGCTAAAATAGTATAAACCAGCTCTACCACTGGGCGGTAATCTTTGCTTTTTTGTTCAGGTATTTGTCCACAGCAAGGGCAGCTTTTACACCATCTGCCGCTGCTATCACAGCCTGCTTTATGTTGGTGCAGAGCACATCTCCCGCAGCAAATACTCCGGGAACTGAAGTCATCATTTCTTCGTTGACCACTATGCAGTGTTCTCCGTTCATCTCCACCTGGTTCATAAGAAAGTCCACCGAGGGCTTGTTACCACCCAGGAATATGAATACACCATCCACCTGCAGGAGCCTTTTCTCCTTCGTTGTAATATTCTGAACCCACAGCCCCTCCACAAGGGATGTGCCTGAGATTTCCACAACCCTGTGATGAAGGAGTATTTCCACCTTTGGGTTGAACTGTATCTCAGAGACCATCTCGTGGGGTGCCTTTATCCTGCTGGAAGGGACAACGAGGTAAATCTTGCTTGCAAAACGGGCTATAAACTCAGTTTCCTCAAGGGCGTAGTCATCCTCTCCTATTACAGCCACAGGTCTGTCTTTGAAAAAGGCTGCATCGCAGACCCCACAGTAAGATACACCCTTACCGAGGAATTCTTCCTCACCTTTATACTTGTTCGTCCTTTCCATAGCTCCCGATGCAACTATCACAGCCCTGCCCTTAAATTCTCTACCATCTATGGTATATACTCTCTTTATATCATTCATCAGGTCCGTAGCTATTACCTTACCCCTTATAAACTCTGCACCAAAGGCTTTTGCATGTTCACGAATAAGCTTCAGAAGCTCATATCCAGATAAGGGACCCCTTATACCAGGGTAGTTCTCTATCTGTTGCGTCACTCCAAGCGCTCCATCTGCCTCAGCCCTATAAAGCACAAGGGTTGAAAGGCCAGCTCTTGCGGTGTATATGGCCGCAGAGGCACCTGCGGGTCCACCGCCAATTATAATTACATCGTAAACCTTATCTGTATGAAAATCCAGTGTCAGCTCCATACCTTATCCTCCATATAGAATATAAAAATATAGTCCCCCCAGTGGGGGAAGTTTCAAGTCTGCAGAGCCTCGTAAACTCTCCCTACAAGCTCCTGAGATGGCTTGAGGGTTTTCTCACCCTCTTTCCACTTTGCAGGGCAGGCCTCATCGGGATGGCTCATCAGGTATGCGTTTGCCTTCATCTTGCGCACCAGTTCTTCTGCGTTCCTTCCCACGTTGTAGAAGTTAACTTCAGAGCCAACAAGTATACCATCTGGGTTGATTATAAAGGTTCCCCTCAAGGCAAGCCCCGTGTTTTCATCGTAGACTCCAAAGAGCCTTGAGACCTTTCCTGTAGGGTCTGCACCCATGAGATATCTGACATTCTCCAGTAGTTTTTCTGCTCTCTGCCATGCAAGATGGGTGTATTTGGTGTCCGTTGAGACGGATATTACCTCAACCCCCATCCTCTGGAGCTCTTCGTAGTGCTCTGCAAGGTCTGCCAGCTCTGTGGGACATACAAAGGTAAAATCTGCAGGGTAGAAAAAAAGCACTGTCCATTTCCTCTCCCTGAGAAGGTCCTCCAGGGAAACCTTCCCAAAGCCGAGAGTTTTGGGGTCATACACCTCCATCTCAAAATTTGGAACCTTCTGTCCAACCTTAACTGCTTCCATGTCTTACCTCCTTAATCAAGTTTTTGTTATTGAATATTATAAGCTATTGAGAAAAATTTGCAATATGATGTAAGTCAACTCCAGGAATGAGAGTTTATAATCTTTAACCAAGGAGGGTTTATGAAAAAAGCCATTCTTGTAAGGCTTGTAGGTGTAATGCTACTTGCCTTTTTACTTATACTCGCAACCACGCTTTATACCTTCAGATCTCAGGCTATTGGAGAGTCCAAGCAGAGGGCATACATAATATCTGAACTGGTCAGGGATACACTTACCTCTTTTATGGTCATGGGCGTAATAAACAGGAGGGATGAGTTTCTTAGCAGAATAAGGGAGATAGAAGGGGTGGAGGAGATAAGGGTTATAAGGGCAAAGAGCGTGGTGGAGCAGTTTGGAGGTGGCATGAGGTTTGAGCTGCCAAAGGATGAGCTGGAAAGGGCAGTCCTCCAAACAGGCAAGACCATGGAGCATCTTGAGGAATCCCTCACCTCAGTTAAATACAGAATAGTTATACCTTACAGGGCAGAGCCTATAAAGGGGGTAGACTGTCTTCAGTGCCACAGGGCTAAGCCAGGTGAAACCCTTGGTGCCATAAGTCTGAGCATGGACCTGACTCACATAAGGTCAGCTTCTGCAAAGGTTCTCTCCGTGCTTACTGTTGCTTTCCTGCTTGCCCTTGCCGCGGTTGCACTTTTTATGAATCTTTTTATAACGAAGATAAGTAGCTTTATAAATGAGCTTGCTCAATTTATGAAGTCTGCGGGGGAGGGCTCCTTTAAATATGAAATAAAAACAGACCCAGGATATGAAGCCAGTGCACTGAAAGAGATATTATCCCAGTCCTTCAAAAGCCTTCACAATACCCTGAACTCTGTTGAGGAGAAGGTCAGGAGCATGATAGGTTATGGGGTGTTGAAAACTGGAAATGTGCTTTCGGACACTTCAAAGATTGTGGACGAGCTTCTTAACATCTATAAGTTCAAGAGGGTAATAGAAAAGGACAGGCGTAAGAAGGACGTTTACGAGAGGATAAGGGAGGTGCTGGAGGATTACATGAGCCTTGACAACTTCTGTCTGTATGAAGTGAACCAGGCAAAAAACAGGATGAGTCTGGTTTATGCCATAGGTTCCAAAAGCCGCTGCAATGAGGTTATACTTGAAAATGCAGAGGAATGCAGGGCAAAAAGAACAGGAACCAGCGTGGATTCAAGAGAGTTTCCCTGCATATGCCCAAACTTTGGAGATAACCAGGCATGCAAAGAAGGTAGACTTCATTACTACTGCATACCCGCATACGTGGGTGGTGCGGTGGGCAATGTGGTGCAGTTAATCTACGAACCTGAGATGGAGCCCTTTATAAACCTGTTAATACCATACATAAAGGGCTATCTCAATGAGGCGGCGCCAGTGCTTGAGGCAAGAACCTACATGGACATGCTCAGAGAGCAGTCATTCAGAGACCAGCTTACAGGGCTATACAACAGGAGGTTCCTTGAGGAGACGATTGATAAGCTGGTTGCCCAGACAAGAAGGCGTGGGACAGCTCTGGGCATTCTCATGGTGGATGTGGATTACTTCAAAGAGGTCAACGATAGATACGGTCATGATGTGGGGGATAGAGTTCTCAGAGAGGTTGCCCATCAAATACAAAAATCTGTGAGAGAGGCAGACATGGTGATAAGATACGGTGGAGAGGAGTTTATGGTGCTTCTGGTAGACGTGCAGCCTGGTAAGTCTGAAGAGGTGGCTGAGAAGATAAGAAGGGCTATAGAAAACCACACCATAGAGGCACCAGGGATTGTGCTGAAAAAGACCGTTAGCATAGGTGTTGCTGAATTTCCCCATGACTCTGATAAAATATGGCAGTGCATAAAGTTTGCAGATGTTTCTCTTTACAGGGCAAAGCAGGCGGGCAGGAACAGGGTTGTAAGGTTCAGAACCGAGTTCTGGCAGGAGGAGAGTTACTAAAATATTCTATTGATGAGAGAAAGAGACCTTATAAGGCTTGAGTTTTTTCATGTTCTGGACAGGATAAAGACCTATGCTCATTCAAAGGCAACAGAGAGGTTCATTGACCAGATAAGGCCCACAAGCGACAGGGATTCGCTGAAAGAAAAATTGAGCCTTGTGGAAGACTTTATGAAAGTTTCCAACAGAGTAAATCTATACAACTTTGAGGATGTGGAAGAACTTATAAAGAGGACTTCCATAAAGGATTATGCCATAACAGTGGATGAAGCCCTTGCACTTCTTAAGGTGATAAGGCTTATAAGGGAGCTCAGAAAAGTTCTCGGGGAAATGGTTCAGACATACAGGAGCCTTACCAGGCTTACAAAGGGGCTCCATCTTTTTAGCAGCCTTGAGAACATGATTGAGTCTGTTATAGACCCGCGGGGCTTTGTAAAAGACTCTGCAAGCGAGAATCTTAGGGAGATAAGGCAGAGGATAAGGGATACAGAAAAGGAGGTGCTTAAGAGGCTTGAAGCTGTCTTCTCAAGACCAGATGCTGACAGGGTCTTTTCTGACAAATTCGTTGCCTACAAAAATGGCAGGTATGTGTTGCCAGTAAAGACCACAGAGGTCAAGAAAGTGGTCGGTGTAGTGCACGGGACCTCCTCCTCTGGCTTTACCACATATGTGGAGCCTCAGAGCGTAATTGAGCTAAACAACAGGCTTACAACCCTACGAGATGAAGAAGAGGAGGAGGTAAGAAGGATACTGAAAAAACTCTCTTCCATGATTGGTGAGCAGTCCCAGAGGCTTATGGAGGCCTTCAGAACTCTTGTGAAGGTAGATTATCTGAATTCTGTTTCTCAGTTTTCCAGAGCATATGGAGGAAGGTTCCCCTCCATGGGTCAGCATGTGGAGCTTCTGGGGGTGAAACATCCGCTTCTGGTGTTTCTGAAGGAGGATGTGGTTCCTCTTGATATAGTCATAAAGGGCAAAAGAGGGCTTGTGTTAACAGGACCAAATACGGGTGGTAAAACTGTGGCCCTGAAAACTCTTGGCCTTTGCTGTCTTCTTTTCCAGTCTGGCATACCCATACCTTTGCAGGAGGGCACACTACCAGTTTTTGAAAATGTCTTTGTGGACGTGGGGGACGAGCAGAGCATAGAGCAGAGCCTCTCCACCTTTTCCTCTCACATGGTCAACATTGCTGAGTTCCTGCCCCATGTGAAGGAAAACACCCTGGTGCTTCTTGATGAGCTGGGTGCTGGAACTGACCCCGTAGAAGGTTCAGCCCTTGGAGTTGCAGTTCTGGAATATCTAAGGGAGAAAATGGCCTTTGTGCTTGTTAACACCCATCACACACCCATAAAGGTGTATGCCCTCAACTCTGACTACTACACGCCAGCAAGCACGCTTTTTGACAGAGAAAGCCTGAAGCCTCTTTACAGGATAGTATACGATGCGGTGGGGGAAAGCATGGCACTTTTTGTAGCCCAGAAGTGTGGTATGCCGGAGGAGCTGATACAGAAGGCAAGAAGATTTCTTCCTGCAGGCTTTGAGGAGTATTTTACCGCAAGAGAAATGCTTGAAAGTTATATAAGGGAGTATCAGGAAAAGCTAAGGGAACTGCAGGAGGAGAGAGAAAGACTTGAAAAAATGATAGCGGAGCAGGAAGCCATGCTTAGGGAGCTTGAAAGCAGAAAGAAGCAGGAGATAAGAAGAGCCATAGAGGATGTAAAGGAGCGTTTTGAGGAGTTTCTCCATGAGGCAGAAAAGCACATGAGAAGTCTAAAAGACAGGCAGAAGCTCAGGGAGCTGTTCAGGGAGAAGGTAGAGGAAGCCTACAAAAAGGAAAGGGAGGAAACCATAGAGGTTGGAGACTGGGTGGAGATATTTGGCTCAAAGGGTAGAGTGCTTGAAATAAGGGAGGGAAAAGCCTGCCTTCTGGCTGGTGGTGTAAGGGCATGGGTGAAGCTCTCAGAGCTAAGAAAGACCGAACCACCTCCAGAAGAGCAGCAACCGGAGAAGGTTTTTGAGATAAAGAGAAGTTCACCATCGGAGATAAACCTGACAGGCTTTAGCGTGGAGGAAGCAATCACCAAACTTGAACTTTTTCTTCAGGAAGCCC
Source organism: Aquificaceae bacterium (assembly GCA_037481935.1). Classification (NCBI taxonomy): domain Bacteria; kingdom Pseudomonadati; phylum Aquificota; class Aquificia; order Aquificales; family Aquificaceae; species Aquificaceae bacterium. Next base: position 27,402 of record JBBFKQ010000004.1, read on the forward strand.
ACAGCATGGGTCTGAAGGCTGTAAAGATAATACATGGTTATGGGACTCTGAAGAGAGCTGTTCAGGAATTTCTCTCTTCTTCACCCCTTGTGGTTTTCCACAGGGAGGGGTATCCAAAGGAGGGAGGAGCGGGAACCTCCCTCGCATATCTGAACAGAGACTAGCAGGCAGACCCTGGTGAACCGGAACAGTCAGAGCACAGGTGAATTGGGTGAATCTTCAGAAGGAATTCAAGCCCCTTTTCTTCAAACCACGGCGCCACGTCCCCGTGTTTTACCTTCCACAAAAAGTATTTTTCAAAGGCTGACTTGATGTAGTGCATTATGGCACCTTTCCTGTAAAGCACCGTTGACCTGGGAGGAAGCACAGGAGAAGCGAAGAAGCCCATGGCATCGCCACCCATATCCGCTATGCATATGGCAGACAGCTCAGGAGCGTATCTGTCTGGATTGTTCCTTATGTCGTTGATTATGTTGTGAGCAACCGCAAGAGCCATCTGCTCTATCATCATACCAGTCTTGGGTGCACCTGTGGGTATGGGTGTTTGCTCCACAGGAGGTATGGCAGTGACCACTCCTACTCCAAAGATATTCCTGTATGTGGGGTTCTGAAAGCATCTGTTGACTATGACCATCTTGTTGGCTGGGTTTGCCACCTTTTCACCTGCAGACTGAACTACTTCGGGACCCATAAACCTTGGCATAATCATGGAGAGTTTTGCAGGTGCCTCATAGGTCTTGCCCTCAAGGTCTTCGTATATTACCCTGTCCGGCTCAACCTTTGTTATCTTCACGTTGGCAACCCACTTTATGCTCCTTTCTGCCATTACATCTTCCATGAGCCTTCTGGAGGGTCCGACACCACCAAGCCCCATATGACCCACGTAAGGTTCTGATGTAATGTAGGTTATGGGCACCTTATGCCTTATGCCTCTCTTTTTGAGTTCATGATGGAGCATGAAGGCAAATTCGTAAGCCGGACCGAAACAGCTCACGCCCGGTATGGCACCCACCACCACAGGTCCCGGGTTTCTGTAGAACTCTTCAAGCCTTTTGTTGAGCTCCATGGCGTGCTCTGCAGTGCACACAGAGGTGGAGTTCTGCTCCTGACCCTCTGCGCCAAAGACAAGCTTTGGACCTGTGGCTATGACCAGATAGTCATACTCTACAACCTTACCACCCTTTGTCTTTACCCTGTTGGCTTCAGGGTCAATGCTCTCCGCATCCTCGTTTATGAAGTCTATGCCGTGCTTTGGAAGGAGTCCTGCAAGGGGGACACTTATGTCCTCGAACTTCCTCCAGCCCAGAGCGAGGTGGGGCCAGGAAGGAGTGAAGCCGAAGTAGGGTCTTCCCGATATGATGGTGACCTTCAGGCTTTTGTCTAACTTTTTGAGGTCGTAGGCGGTGGCTATTCCACCTATCCCACCGCCGATTATCACCACATGCTTGCTCATAACACAACCTCCTGAGTTTTATAAGTAATAGCTTATAATTATATAAGCAAAATGTTAGACATGTCAAATAAAATTACAAAAAACTCCTTTTGTCCTTTATAATTCCTTCTGATATAATTAAAATGTTATGAACTATGTCAGGAGGTAAAGTCATGGAAACTTCAAGAAGGGACCTTATGGGTCTTGCCATAGGCGGTCTCGGAGTTGTGGGAGTCCTTGGAGTCCTGTATCCAATAGTCAAGACTCTTGCACCAAGCGCTGCCTCACTTGCGGGTGCCATGGTGGAGGTGGATGTGGCTTCCATCCCAGAAGGGCAGGTCAGGGTTGTATCCTGGAAGGGCAAGCCTGTCTTTGTGGTCAAGCTCCCACAGGGCTTCCAGTGGACCGGTAAGGCAAAGGAGGAGGTCAATGCCAGACTACTTCAGGGTCAGGAGGCATACGCTCTCATAGCGGTATGCACCCACCTTGGCTGTGTTCCTCTCTGGAAGCCTCAGGGTGAGGCTGAGTTTAACTACCCTGTTTTTCACTGTCCCTGTCACGGAGGTTTCTATTCACCGTGGGGAGATAACATAGCCGGTCCTCCGCCAAGACCACTTCACGTGCCTCCGCAAAAGAGGGATGGCAACAAGCTTGTTATAGGTGAAGCAGGCTTTGTCAAGGAACTTACATAAGGAGGTGTGAAGATGCTTGGAAGGATTGGCAGATGGATTGATGAAAGGGCGCACCTTTCTGAGCTTTGGCAGTCTCAGATGGTGGACTACAAAGTGCCCAAAAACCTCACCTTCCCCTACGCTTTTGGGATTATGGCAATAGTGGCCTTTGCCATTCAGGTCATTTCTGGCATATTCCTTACCATGTATTATCAGCCAAACGTTCATACCGCTTTTGACAGTGCCAACTACACCATAATGAAAGAAGTGCCTTTCATGTGGCTCATAAGGCACGTGCACGCCGCGGGTGCAAACTTCTTCCTTGCGGTAGTCTACCTCCATATATTCACTGGCATATACTATAATGCTTACAAGAAGCCGAGGGAACTTACCTGGATTGTGGGATGGCTCATTTACTTTGTTCTCCTTGTAACAGCTCTTACCGGATACCTCCTCCCCTGGGGACAGCTTTCTTACTGGGGCATGGTGGTTACCGCAGAGATTCCTACTTCAATAGACTCTGCACCTCTCATAGGTCATCTCAAAATAGGAGAGACCATATCCATATGGATGAAGGGAGGTTATGAAATAGGTCAGATAACCCTCGGAAGGTTCTTCGGTCTTCATATATGGCTCCTGCCCCTCATACTTCTCCTTCTTGTAAGCATACACCTCTATCTAGTGCGTGCAGCGGGTATATCCAATCCAGAGGGAAGAGAGATAGACAAGAAAAAAGAAGGTGTCCCCTTCCATCCTTACATGACCCTCAAGGAGGGTGCCTACATAATGGGCTACCTTGCGGTGTTTTTCTTCTTTGTCTTCTTCTACATGCACCACTTCCTGCCACCAGACAACTATGACCCTGCAGACCCCTTCAAAACACCAGCCCACATAGCTCCTGAGTGGTATTTGCTGGCATACTATACCATATTCAGGTCCATACCTGACAAGTTCCTCGGTTTTGTGGCCTTCAATCTTTCCCTTGTCTTCTTACTTATACTGCCCTTCCTTGACTTTTCACCACTAAAGAGTGCGAGGAACAGACCTCTCTTTTTCATAATGTTTATTGTGCTGGTAATATCCTCCATGGCTCTTACTATACTGGGGACCATGCCTCCCACACCCACCAACGCCATGCTTGGCCTCGTGTTTACCGCAGGACTCTTTGCCTTCTTCCTTTCTCTCCCCATCATATCCATCATAGAGTGGGGATGGTATAAAGCAAGAGGAGGTGAGAAGCAATGATTAAGACCATCTTTTTTACGGTTATCATAGTGCTGTTTTTTTACATAATATGGATTAACAACATTTTTGCCCATCGTGAAACTTACGAGATGCCCTCTCAGTATGCAAAGATAGCAAGTGATGTGAAGAGCTACGCAAAGGAGGGTAAACAGCTATTTGAGCAGAACTGTCAGGCATGCCATTCTGTCAGATATGATGCGGTTTACATAAGCTCTGTGCAGGCGAACCCAAAACTCAAAACGCTACAGGAAAAGTATGGAAAGGTTCTGCCAAGAGATGTATATGAGGCGGTATTCCATGAAGACCTCATGGCATTGAAAGAGTCATTCGGTAAGGTTCCTCCAGACCTTTCCACCATGTATCTTGTCAAGGGTAAGGAATACTTATTCAACTTTACCCTTGAGCCTCAGAAGGTGCTTCCGGGAACATCCATGCCCCCGGTCATGGCAGGAAGACCAGAGGAAACTGCAAAGATAATCGCCTATCTCAAGTCTGTATCCGAGCCCTCTCCTGAGGAGAAAAACAAGAGGGTTCTTATGGGTGTGGGAACAATAGCCTACCTTGTGGTTATGGGTGTCCTTCTGTGGTTATGGAGAGGAAAAATTCTCAAGAGGATGGGCTTGCACTGATGCATTTGTCCTTCAGGGGGCACTCCCTACACAGGGGGTTGCTCCTGCAATACCTCTTTGCGTGCTCGTCTATGAGGGCGTGGAATTCTCTATAGACTTCAAGGTCCTGGGGGAGGTTTGACTCAAAGAAACTCTTGAGGCTGTGGTAATTTCCATCAACTCCCATAAGCCTTTTCATAAACCTCTGTGTGTATTTGTCCACCACGAAACTCAATCTTTCACCTGCATAGAGAAGTATGGCATCTGCAGTTTCAGGTCCTATTCCTTTGACCTTTAAAAGCCCCTCCCTTGATACCTCTCTTACCATGTCCGTTGGATTTATAAACTCTGCCACCGCCTTTAGTCTCTCTGCCTTCTGATGGTAGAAACCGGAGGGTCTTATGAGTTCTCTGAGCTTCTCAATCCTGGCATTCCTTATAAACCGAAGAGACAGCTCACCCTCCCTTTTCAGGTTTTCTAAAGACTTCTCCACGTTCTTCCAGCTTGTGTTCTGTGTAAGCACAGCCCCTATTATGACCTCATCCCTCGGGTCCGTGCCCTTGAGTTTGTGGTATTGAATGTCCACAGGCCACCATTTTTGAGGACCGTAAAGCTCAAGTAAAAGCCCGTAGAGCCTGAGCAACCTCATCATAGACCTTCTCACCCCCTGAATATCTCATACCAAGCTCCTTTGCCCTTTCCCTCTGAAGGAAGCCTTCCCTGACAAGCAGTTGAAGAAACTGAGTGAGGTTGTGTAGCTTTTTTGCTTCTGGGCTTCCCCTTTCAAAGTCAAGCAGATAAACATTCCCGTCTTCTCCTATGAGGGTGTTTTTGTCAAGCCTCTGAAGCTCCTCTTTGTTTATACCGAGGGAGTCAAGAATCTTTATTAGTTCAAGTATCCTGAGGTATATATCCACCTTCTCCTGAATTGTGAGTTTCTTTTTTTCTATGGGAACTCCTTCTATAAAGGTATAGACTATAAATTCCTCCCCGCAGTAGAGGAGCTGGGGAAACCCTTTCATTCCCAGCAGTCTTCTGAGTATCTCACATTCCTTTTTAATGGCATACACTCTTTCCCTGTCCCTTGCCACCTTTATAGCAACTCTTTCCCCCTTCCACACACCCCTGTAGATATAACCCCTCCACCCTCTGTTGAAGAGCTCAAGACCTTCCACTTCTGCCCTGAACTCTTCAAACCTCACCGACCACCCTGTAGCCCCACTCCTCTATTGCAGACTTTAGCGTGTGGAAGGGGATTTCTTCCTCCATACGGACCTGCACCTTCCCTTCCTGAAGAGTGACCTCCACATGGGATACACCTTCAAGGGAGTAGATTGCCCTCTTTACAGTCTCCACACAGTGCTGACAGGTCATACCCTCAACCTTCAAAGTTTTTTCCACCATAAGTCTTTAATATATACTCAGCATCTGTCTTCGTGTTCATGTTCAGGAAGGAAAGGAGCTCTGGGTCAAGTCCAATCACTTCCCTCTCGGTAAGTTCCTTGCGAGTAAACCTTTCCACGAAATCCACAACCTTCTCACCTCCAGAGTTGAGGTAGACCCTTAGCTCTGGCAAAACTTGCCTGTAGTATACCGCAAAAAGAGGATAGAGCTTTCCACCTATCCTGAAAAGGGTTATAGGTGGTTCTGCCCTTTCCAGCAGAAGCTGGACAACCTCCCTCTTTATCATGGGCATGTCTCCAGCCAGTATCAGGGCTCTATCCCCTCTGAGATTTTCCAGTGCTGTGTATACACCAGCAAGAGCGAGCTGTTTTGCAATTTTATCCTCCAGTATTTCCACATCCTTTAAGAAGGAAAACTTTTCTCTATCCTTAGTCACAAGGCAAAGCCTTTCGCAAAAACCTCTGAGGGCATCAACAGTGTATTCTATTACCTTCTTTCCACCAATCTGGTATAGCAGCTTGTCTTCACCAAAGCGTTTGCTGAGACCACCTGCAAGCACAAAGCATTCTGTCATTACTTGATGATAAGTTTTGCTCCGTTTGGCAGCCTTTCAACCCTTTCCGCTGAGTTCTGTTCCCTGGGTATGTAAACATATGTGCCTGCAGGTATAATCCCGGTTCTTATATGAGGATTGAGGTCTCTGAAGGTGCTTTCCCTTACACCTTTTCTTAATAGAACTTCCTCAACTGCAGTGTCTTTCTCCACAAGCCGCCTGTCTATTTCCATACCTTCAACCCTGACAGAAAGCCCGTACTTTTCAGGGTCTCTTGCGAGGAGGAGCACTGCAAAAAAGGCGGGAACGTAATTTCTGGTCTCCTCTGGCAGAAAACGCTGGGTTACCCAGAAGTCAACACCGCCAGTTCTTCTCGCCACACAGTTCTCACCACAATTGTAGCTGGCAAGGGCAAGCTCCCAGCTTCCAAACATACCGTAGAGGTCCTTGAGATACCTCATGGCAGCATCTGTGGCCTTCAGAACGTCAAACCTTTCATCCACATACTGGTCTACCCTGAGCCCATACCTCCTTGCAGTGGAAGGTATAAACTGCCAGAGTCCGGCAGCCCCGGACCTTGACACAGCAAAATTGTTAAAGGCACTTTCTATGACTGGAAGAAGGGCTAGTTCTTCAGGAAGACCATGCCTCTGCACTATTGGTCTTATGAGGGGCATGTAGTAGTTTGCCCTCTGGAGGGTAAGCTCAAAGAACCTTTTGTTGCTCAGGTAATAGTCCATAAACCTTCTTATTTCTTCTCTGTCCGGTATGGGTATGCCGAGAGCTTTTGCCTCCTCCCTTATAAACCTTTCCTCTTCCTCCGAGAAGTAAAAGCTCCCCCTCTGGACAAGGCTTACATTATGCTCTGCCCTGGGTATGGTTGCCTGACGAACCACTGGAGTGCAGGAGCTTAAGATTGTTGCTGATAGACACAGGAATAAAACCCCCTTTTTCATATCAACCCTCCAGTGTTTATTATACACTCATCGCCATCGGTGTTATAAATTTAATACATAATGCAGCTGCTTACCTCTTTCAATCTGGTGGAGCTGAGGGAAAGGTTTGGAGAGCTTGGGCTTGAATCCTACAGGGCTGCCCAGGTGCTTGACTGGCTTTACAAAAAGTTTGAAACGGATTTTCAGAAGATGACAAACCTTTCAAAGGCTCACAGGGTTCTGCTTTCTGAGCACTTCAGAGTTCATACCCTTGAGGCTGTCGGCAAGGTGTCCACTGAGGACTCGGTTAAATATATATTCAGGACAGAAGATGGCCATATGATAGAAACCGTTCTTATCTTTGAAAGGGACCACCTGACTCTCTGTGTATCCTCTCAGGTTGGCTGTGCGGTGGGTTGCAGGTTCTGTGCCACGGCAAAGGATGGACTTTTGAGAAACCTAACTCCAGCAGAGATAGTTGACCAGTATCTCCTCGTTCAGAGGGAAACGCCAGGCAGGATAAGGAATGTGGTCTTTATGGGTATGGGTGAACCCCTGGCAAACTATGAGGCGGTGAGGAAGGCTGTGGAGATAATGGTGAGCCCCTGGGGGATAGACCTTTCCAAGAGAAGGGTGAGCATATCCACCAGCGGTCTTGTGGCTCAGCTCAGAAAAATGTCAGAGGACCCCCTTATGAGAGAGCTCAACCTTGCCGTTTCTATAAACGCTCCATCCCAAAATCTCAGAGAGTTTCTCATGCCCATAAGCAGGACAAACAGCCTGCAGGAGCTTTTTCATGTCCTCGTAAACTTTCCCTACCCTCCCGACAGAAGGATAATGCTTGAGTATGTGGTAATAAAGGGTATTAACGACTCACCACGGGAAGCCAGAGAACTGGCAGACATGGTAGCTCCTTACAGGAGAAAATTCAAGGTGAACCTCATACCCTACAATCCTGACCCCTCCCTTCCCTTTGAAAGACCATCCCTGGAGAGCGTTTACGCCTTTCAGGAAGTGCTCAGAAGGTATAACATATCCACCTTCATAAGACTGAGCAAGGGTGTTGAAGTTTTTGGAGCCTGTGGGCAGCTCAGGAGCAAAAGGCTTGAGCTTATGGTAAAATAGAACAGGTGCAGTCAATTCCCAGATGGCTCAGGGAGCTTGTAATAGTTATAATAGTGGTCCTCTTTATAAGGGCCTTTCTTGTTCAGGCTTACAACATTCCCTCCGGCTCCATGAAGCCCACGCTTCTCGTGGGTGATTTTATACTTGTCAACAAGCTGGTTTACAGACTTTCTGAACCTCAGAGGGGGGACATAGTGGTTTTCAAATGGCCCATAAACCCCCAGATAGACTTTATAAAAAGAATCATAGGGATGCCTGGGGATACCCTTGAGATAAGGGGTGAGAGGGTTTTCATAAACGGTCAGGAGCTTCCCCTGAGGCTTGTGGAAGAGGTTGTGGAAGACGGGAATTTAAAATTTATATACGAGGAAGCCCTCCCAAACGGAGTAAGACACAGAATAGCCCTATACCAGAATCCCTTTATTCAGAGAAAAGATGTTTACTACGCCAGAATACCTGAGGGGCACTATTTTGTAATGGGAGACAACAGGGATAACAGCGAGGACAGCAGATACTGGGGGCTTCTGCCGAGAGAAAACATTGTGGGGAAGGCTTTTGTTATATACTTTTCTGGTGACATACCGCCCCTTGAGAGCACTGACGTGAGTATATTAACAGGCTTTAAACAGCTATTTCTTGCTCTGCTAAACCCAAGGTTTGAAAGAATAGGCAAACCCATCATATGGTAAGGGGAATACCTGCCATATAAAAGTGCCTTATAGTATGCTTTATGAGAGTTGGATTTATCCCCTTTGCATACATTAAACCCAGTATAAGAGGGGGTAAACTTTCAGGCTCAACGAAAGGCTCTACTATCTTTCCATCTTCCAGATATGCAAACTGATTAAACTCTTCAAGGAAAGATTGAAGCTCTGACGCCTCCATGTTGTCTCTCAAATATGCTACCAGGCTGTTGCATACCTCCAGAACTACCTCTCTATCATTAACTTCAAAAGCTACTGGCAGCAGACCCCTTTCTAGCCTGGCGAAGAGTTCCTTAACTCTTTCCTGAGAGTGCACGGGATTTCCAAACATGGGCAGTATGGAGTCCACCTCTTCCCAATTTATCCGCTTAAGTGCTCTGTTCAGGGTATCCTGTGAGGGTGCCATAAAGCCTGTGTATATGAGAACATCTTCTAAGTCACCCCCCTCTACAGGGTTCAGCTCTTCGTATGTGCAGAGAGAGCTCAGAAACCTGCCCGTGAACAGATAGCCCCTGCTTTCCTCAAGCATGGCAAAACTGCCCCTTTCAGGAAGAAAGGGTAGTGGGACAAATCTGAGCACATCCCCTGTAGCAAGCCTGAGCCTTCTGTTTGGGAAGGATTCAAAAGCCCTTATCCTGGCCTGGGGAATACCGAGGGCTTTTAACCTCTGGGCTATGCTCAGGGAAGTTATCACCAATGCCCTCTGGTTTGACTGAAGCATGCTGAGAATGCCCGAGCATTCATCCACAGCAGAGCCAAGGATTACTACCGCCCTTAAGGCATCCACAGTGCCAATCACCTGCTCCAGCTTTGCCCTTATAAGGATGTAATCCTGCATGGTGCCTATGTTTATCAGCACAGGGACCCTTATGCTTTCCCTTTCATATATACGCAGGTATGAGTTTTTCTGAAGCAATCCACCCTCCTGAGGCACTCCTATCCAGAAAAGTCCATCACCTGTTTCTATGGGCTGGCTCATATCAAGGACAGGCCTTGAAGTTGCAGGCTCCTCCTCTTTTAACCCCACCTGTGTCAAGAGTTGCTCTGGAACATAGCCATAGACAATAGTGGAAAGAAAGTCCCAGTTGTTTTTGTATACGTAGCTCATAACAGCCCTGTCTTCCTCATAAACATCAAGGGTGGTTTTCACATCTTTAGGAATTAGAGTAAGTATTTCCTCCCTGCCACAGCTACTGCCCTTTATAATGCCTTCATGTATGTATATGGTGCAGAAATTCTCTTCATCTTCTATATCTTCTATCAGGAGGGATGAGGTAACGCCCTTACGCAAGAGTTTAAGAAGCACATTGACAGGTCCCGTGGCAGAAAGGGAGGCCACATCCTGAGGCTCCCTGCTCAGGCTGACAATCTTGGTTAAAAGTTCCATAGGGTTGAAGGGTAAAACCACAGAGTTTAAATCTCTCAGTCCATATTTTCTTAATGACTCGGCCTCCTCATAGCTTTCCACGAACAGAACCGGCAATATGTATTTTTCAAGCTCAAGGAGTTTAAACCAGAAGTCTATGTCCTCTGCAGGTAGTATTAAGATTTCAGGCTCCGACACCTTTAAAAGCTCAAAGGCTTTGTTCTCATCAAGTGCTATAAGAAGCTTATGTCCGGTTATGTTGAATATGTCCGCAAGAAGGGAAAAATACTGCTTTTTCTTGTCCAGCAACATACACAGAACACCCATCAATAAACCTCCCCCTTCTGACCTGCTGTTCTCAGAAGCACCAGCTGTTCCCTGAGTATGTTTATTGACTGCACCACCATGAAAAAGGCATGTTCCACATGAAGAAGGGCAGACTGAAAGGAAAGGTCATCCTCAAGAAGTCTGAGCTCTCTGAACCTTCTGTAAAACTCATCCAGGTCTGTGCCGAACTCTAAAAGGGTCTTAAGGGTCTCTTCCGAGAGCTCTATAGCAGTTTTTTTAGTATCCATAGGCTACCTACCTCCTCTCCTTCTGCTCTTGGCATATTATACCTGCTGAAGAGTATTGATTCAACCATTCTGAGCTCATAGCTTTCCATGTTCTCTATCCATAGCCTTGCATTGCCCTCCTCAATGGTATGTTTAAGGATTATGTCCCCCTCCTCATCCATGTAAACGTCTCCACCGCCTGCCATAAAGCCCACTGTGACACAGAGGGTAAGAAAGTTCAGAGCCCCCACGCTCATTCTTGGCTTTTCGGTCCCCCTGTGTATCTTCAGGTATGTGCAAAGGGCAAGACCTACTCTCATAAGGTTTTCTGGCGTAAAAGGATAAAGCCCTATCTTTCCCTGCATGCAGTTTTCTTCAAACAACTTCCCTGACTGCACTCTCTACAGCCTCCTCCAGATTTTCTAAGGCTTTAAGATGCCTGCCTGAGAGAAGGAAGAACTCTTCATTTCCCTTTGTGCCCTTTGGCTTTGACTTTGTCACCCCAGCCACATTAAAGCCGGCAGAGGTTAAAAACTCAGCCACCTTTATGACAGCTTGTTTTTTGTCCTCTTCTCTTTTTACTATACCCTTCCTTACCCTTTCTGGACCCACCTCAAACTGTGGTTTTACAAGCACCAGCAAAATTCCCTCCTCCTTAAGGAATTTTACCACATGGGGGATTATTTTGGTAACCGATATGAAGGATACATCTACGGTTATCAAATCCACTGGCTCAGGTATGTGTTTATCCGTCAATTCCCTTGCATCTGTATCTTCATAGAGAATCACTCTGGGGTCTGACCTGAGCTTTGGGTCCATCTGACCCCGTCCCACATCCACAGCATATACCTTCTCTGCACCAAACATCAAAAGACACTGGGTAAAGCCACCCGTTGAGGAGCCCACATCTATAGCCACCATATCCCTCACATCAAGACCAAACCTGTTTATAGCCCATTCCAGCTTGTATCCTCCCCTGGAAACATACTTTGGAGGCTCTCTGACCTCTACCCTCTGCCCCTCTTTTACTCTTGTTCCTGCCTTCGTGACAGGTTTACCATCCACATACACGAGCCCTGCCATTATCATGGCCTGAGCCTTTTCCCGTGTAGAGACCAAGCCCCTTTCAACAAGATACTGGTCAAGCCTCAAAGCTTTAAAAGATACTTGATGAGATAGAGTATAAAAAGAAGAATAAGTGGGGAAAAGTCAAGCCCACCGGCTGGTGGGACTATTTTCCTTATTGGACTGAGAAGAGGGGCAATGAGGCTGTCAAGCCTTTCATAAAATTTACTTTCTCTTATTTTTGGTATCCAGGAACCCACCGCATGAAGCAGGACAAGGATTATAAGAAGGTTTATAAGGAAGGATAATATACCCTTTATCATTCTACAAGCTCAAGGAGGGCAAGCTCACAACCATCACCCTTTCTCTTTTCTGGTAGCTTTATTATCCTTGTATAGCCTCCATTCCTGTTTTCAAACCTGGGTGCCACCTCTTCAAAAAGCCTTTTCACCACCCTTCTGTCGGGCAGAAGCCTCAGGGCAAGCCTCCTTGATGCCAGGTCCCCCTTCTTACCAAGGCTTATCAACCTCTCCACAAAGGGCTTTACTGCTTTTGCCCTCTGAAGTGATGTCTCTATCCTCTCTTCCATAATAAGAGCCCTTGCAAGGGACCTGTAAAGGGCAAGCCTCTGCTCCTTTGTCCTGTCAAAGTGCTTTTTCTTGACCCTGTGCCTCATCCTTTACCTCCTGCTTTCTATATCCATGCCAAGGTGAAGCCCCATCTGTTTCAGGGCTTCCTTTATCTCGTTTATGGCCTTTCTGCCCACATTCTTCGTGCCCTTGAGGTCTTCTTCTGTGAGCTTTACAAGGTCTCCTATGGTGGATATACCCATCCTCTTTATGGAATTGAGAGCCCTCTGAGAAACATCAAGCTCCTCTATTGGAAGGCTGAGCTTTTCCACAAACTCCTCCACAACCCCAACTGGCTCCTCTATAACTGGCACTTCAAAGGATATGTTCTCAAGAGGGGTGAAGTTTTTCACTATAAGCCCCACCGCTTCCTTAATAACCTCGTCAGGTGTCTTTGTGCCATCTGTGTAGAGCTCCACTATGAGCCTGTCGTAGTCGCTTCTTTTCTCCACCCTTGTCTTTTCAACTCTAAAGGCAACTTGACGAACTGGGGAAAAATCTGCGTCCACAAGTATCCACCCTACTTCTCCAAGAACTTCCATCTCCTCTGTAGGCAGGTATCCAAAACCCTTTTCAATCCTGAGCTCTATGTTGACTTCTCTGTTCGGGTCAGTAATGGTGAGTATTTTCTGGTCTGGGTTTACCACCTCCACACTTGGGGGGAGGCTTATATCTCTCGCATATACAGCACCCTCACCCTTCTTTTTCAGATAGAGCACCTCCACATCAGAGGTGTGCATTTTAAACCTTACCCTTTTGAGGTTTGCTATTATTTCAAGAGTGTCTTCCTGAACACCCTCAACGGATGAGAATTCGTGATACACACCGTATATCTTCACAGCGGTCAGGGCAACGCCCTGTATGGAAGAGAGAAGCGTCCTCCTGAGGGAATTTCCCACAGTTATTCCAAAACCTCTCTCTAAGGGCTCCATCACAAAGCGGCCGTAGGTCTTTGTCCTCTCTTCCCAGTAGACCTTTGAGGGGAAAAGAAACTCTCTAAGCATACTCTTTCCTCCTTAGACCCTTGAGTAGAACTCTATTATGTACTGAAGGTTGACTGGAACCTCCAGCTGAATATCCTTTGGAAGGTCTATGACCTTTCCTCTGAAGTTCTCCTTGTCCAGCTCAAGCCAGGGTGGAACACTTCTCGGGTCTATGTTTTCCAGATTTTCCAGAACCTGTGCTATATCTCTGGAAGAGGGCTTTAGCTCTATTATGTCTCCCACCTCAACCCTGTAAGAGGGTATGTCCACCTTTCTGCCGTTTACCAGAAAGTGTCCGTGGGAAATCCACTGTCTTGCCTGTCTTCTTGTGCTTGCAAAGCCAAGCCTGTATACCACGTTGTCAAGCCTTCTCTCCAGAAGCTGGAGAAGAACCTGTCCTGTGTTGCCCTTGGAGCGTGATGCCTCGTCAAAATATTTCCTGAACTGCTTCTCCCTGAGACCTCCGTACAGGAACTTGAGCTTCTGCTTTTCCATAAGCCTTATGCCGTATTCGGTAAGCTTCTTCCTCCTGCCTTTTACCCTTCCATGCTGGCCTGGGGGAAAGTTCCTTCTTGCCAGGGTTTTGGGAGCACTCTTTTTCCCTGATACTACCACGCCGAGCTTTCTGTCAATTCTTACCTGAGGTCCCATATACCTGCCCATGCTTCAAACCCTCCTCTTAGCAGGTGGTCTGCATCCGTTATGGGGTATGGGTGTTATATCCCTTATTGCCTTTATCTTTATGCCTGCGGCATAGATGGCTCTCAGAGCAGATTCTCTTCCAGCTCCTGCCCCTTTAACTCTCACTTCTGCTTCCTGAAGCCCATATTCCTGAACTGCCCTCTTTGCAGCCTTCTGAGCGGCAAGCTGTGCTGCATAGGGCGTGCTTTTCCTCGTTCCCTTAAAGCCCACAGTTCCACCACTTTCCCAGACAAGCACATTGCCCTGCTTATCGCTTATGGTTATTATGGTGTTGTTGAAGGTGCTCAGTATGTGAACTATTCCTTCCGTTACGGTTTTTTTCTGCTTTTTGGGCTGTTGTTGCCTTCTCGCCATAAATTACCTCCTTACTTTGCTATCTTTTTCTTTGTGCCACCAACTGTTTTCCTCTTACCCTTTCTGGTTCTTGAGTTGGTCCTTGTCTGCTGACCCCTAACGGGCAGGCCCTTTACATGCCTCATACCCCTGTAGCATCCCATGTCTATGAGCTTCTTTATGCTCATCTGCACTTCCCTTCTGAGGTCACCCTCTACCGTGTAGTTCTGTTCTATAAACTTCCTTATGGTGTTTAGCTCCTCGGGTGTTAGCTCTCCCAGTCTCTTTGTGCCCTGTATGCCGGTTTTTTCACATATCTCCTTTGCCCTTGCCCAGCCTATACCATACAGGTATGTGAGGGCAACTTCCAGCTTTTTACCATCTGGAAGGTCAACTCCAGCTATCCTTGCCATATCTTACCTCCTTAACTACCCTGTCTTTGCTTGTGCTTTGGGTTTTCGCATATGACCATAACTCTTCCCTTTCTCCTTATCACCTTACACTTGGCGCATATTGGCTTGACAGAAGGTTTTACCTTCATGCTAACCTCCTTGTAAGCAGAAAATTATAGCACAAAATCATCCCCTGTAGACTATCCTCCCGCGGGTGAGGTCATAGGGAGAGAGTTCCACCTTCACCTTATCACCGGGCAGTATCCTTATGAAGTGTATCCTCATCTTGCCAGAGACGTGGGCAAGCACCTCATGGCCCGTTTCCAGCTTTACCCTGAACATGGCGTTGGGGAGGGCTTCAAGAACCTCACCTTCAAGCACTATACCCTTTTCCTTCTGCTTCTCTTCTCCTTTCTTCTTAGCCATTCTTAAACTCCGTGAGCACTATGGGCCCCTGCTTGGTTATGGCCACCACATACTCATAGTGGGCTGCGGGGCTTCCGTCTGCGGTTATCACCGTCCATCTGTCGCCATTGTGTGATATCTCTTCTGTCCCGAGGGAGAGCATGGGTTCAAGGGCAACCACCATGCCCTGTCTCAGCTTGTAGTCCTTCTTTTCCTGTTTTAGGGTCTCAGGATGGTTGGGTATGAAGGGGTCCTCGTGAACCTTCCTCCCTATACCGTGCCCACCGAGGTTTTTGAGAGGGTAGACGCCATACTTTTTTGCCACCCTGTGTATGGCTTCCACTATATCTGAAACCCAGTTGCCCGGTATACATACCCTTACCGCCTCCTGAAGGGCTTCCCTTGTAGCCTTCATGAGCATTTCCTTTTCTTTGCTTATCTCTCCAACCGCTACAGTGAGAGCAGAGTCCCCCGCGTATCCTTCCACATAGGCTCCGAAGTCCAGGCTGACTATATCACCCTCCTTTATTACCTGTTCCTTTTTAGGCAAACCGTGGACTACCGCCTCGTTCACGGAGACACACAGGCTTGCCGGAAACTTCTCGTTGCTGAAGGGTGGCTTGTAGTTGAGAAAGGCAGGCTTTGCACCTCTCTTCTTTGCCTCTTCTCTCGCTATAAGGTCAAGCTCGTAGGTGGATACGCCGGGTCTTACAAACTTCGCCACCGCCTGCAATACCTCAACCACCACATCGCAGGCTCTCTTTATCTTCTCTATCTCCTTAAAAGAATATAGCTCAACCGCCATTCTTTAGCACCTCTAAAAGCCTTCTGTTTACCTCCTGTATATCCTGTGCTGCATTCAGTCTTATCAATTTATCCCTCTGCTGATAAAATTCAACGAGAGGTCTTGTCTGGTCCGTGTATACCCTGTATCTCTTTCTGACTATCTCCTCTCTGTCATCCTCCCTCTGGACGAGCCTTCCGCCACAAAGGTCGCATATACCCTCCTCCTTGGGAGGGTTATACTTTATGTGGTATACGGCACCACACTGGGAGCACGTGAGCCTACCAGAGAGCCTCTCCACTACTACCTCTTCTGGAAGGTCAAAGAGAAAAACCCAGCTTAGCCCCTTTCCATGTTTCTGCAGCATATCATCAAGTGCTTCAGCCTGTGGCACTGTTCTTGGAAATCCATCAAGTATAAAACCGCCCTCCTGAGGCATCACCTC
Organism: Aquificaceae bacterium; assembly: GCA_037481935.1. NCBI lineage: Bacteria > Pseudomonadati > Aquificota > Aquificia > Aquificales > Aquificaceae > Aquificaceae bacterium. The sequence continues at coordinate 43,737 of JBBFKQ010000004.1, forward strand.
CTCTATGAGTGCTATCATAAGGCTGTCAGGGACAAGCTCCCCCCTGTCCATGTATTCCTTTGCTTTAATGCCAAGCTCTGTCTGGTTCTTGACCGCCTCTCTGAGGATGTCACCGGTGGATATGTGCACAAGACCCAGCTCCTGAGAGAGTTTTTTTGCCTGCGTCCCCTTGCCAGAGCCTGGTGGTCCAAGGAACACCACTATCATCTTACCTTCCTCCTATACTTGGTATACTTTTGCTGGAGGAGCTGAGCCTCGAGCTTGTTTATAGTGTCAAGGGCTACACCCACCACGATAAGGGCAGTTGTTCCTCCAAAGTAGAAAGGAACATTTAGCCAGAGACTTATGAAGATGGGCACTATAGCCACCACGCTCAGGAAGATGGCACCCACAAGGGCAAGCCTGTTAATGATGTATTCCAGGCTCTTCTGGGTATCCTGACCCGGTCTTATGCCCGGGATGAAGGCTCCAGCCTTTTTGAGGTTGTCTGCCACATCCACCGGGTTTATGATCACCGCTGTATAAAAGTAGGTGAAGAAGATTATGAAGGCTATGTAGAGGATGTTGTAGGGGAGTGTTGTGGGGTTGAAGGCATCATGCATAGCTCTGGCTATGGGGTGCTGTATGAAACCGAGAACTGTGGAAGGAATTATAAGAAGGGACTGAGCGAAGATTATGGGTATTACACCTGCGGGGTTTATCTTTATGGGAAGGTAGCTGGAGGAGCCCATAACCTCCTGTCTTCCCACCTGTCTTCTCGGATACTGTATGGGTATCCTTCTTTCTGCTTCCTGAATAAAGACTATGCCCACAACCACCGCTATAATGAAGATGATGGTGCCCACAAAGGCAAAGGGGGAGATATCACCGTTTCTGAGCATATCCCAAACCCTTATGCCAGCACTGGGGAAACCTGCCACTATACCGGCGAATATGAGAAGGGACATACCATTACCAATACCCTTCTCCGTTATCCTGTCGCCCACCCACACGAGAAACATGGTGGAGGAAACGAGGGCTATTATGGTGGTTATGGAAAAGAGAATTCCAGCATCTGGCACTATGGGGGTTCCCTTTGGCGAGACCTGCCCCTGCAGCCAGACAGCTATACCTATGGACTGAACAAAGGCAACAAGGAGGGTGAGATACCTCGTATACTGGTTTATCTTATACCTTCCATAATCACCTTCTTCCTTGGCAAGCCTCTGAAGCTCCGGCACCGCCACCGTAAGAAGCTGCATCATTATGGAGGCAGATATGTAGGGCATGACTCCCAAGGCGAAAAGAGTCATCCTGCTCAGGTTTCCTCCAGAGAAGATATCGTAAAGGTAGAAGAGGGTTCCCTGAAAGCTCTTGAAAAAATCCTGAAGGGCTGTTGTGTCTATGCCGGGCAGCGGAATATGACTGCCAAGCCTGTATATGGCAAGCATAAAAAGTGTGTAAAGGAGCCTCTTTTTGAAGTCCTCAAGGGAAAAAAGCTGTTTTATGTACTCTATCACCTTACCTCCTCGCAGACCCCGCCGAGGGATTCAATCTTCTGCCTTGCAGACTGAGAAAAGGCGTGGGCTCTTACCTTCAGAGCCTTTGTAAGCTCTCCATCTCCCAGCACCTTGACGGGCATCCCTTTTCTTACAAGCCCCTTTTCCAGTAGAGTTTCCGGGCTAACTTCCTGACCAGCTTCAAAGTATCTTTCAAGGGTCTTTAGGTTAACCACCGCATACTCTATCCTGTTTACAGGTCTGAAACCTCTCTTTGGCACTCTTTTGTGAAGGGGCGTCTGACCACCCTCAAACCAGGAGGGAAGTCTCCTGTCTCCTGACCTGGTTTTCTGCCCCTTATGACCCTTACCACAGGTCTTTCCCAGCCCAGAACCTATACCTCTTCCCACTCGTTTCCTTTCCTTTGTTGATCCTTCCTTCGGTGCAAGCTCATGCAGTTTCATTCCTTGACCTCCTCTACCTGAAGAAGATGAAGCGCCTTGCGTATGTTCCCCCTTACCATGGGGTTATCTTCAAGCAGGACTTCCTGGCCTACCTTTTTAAGCCCTAGGCTTTTTACGGCCTTTACCTGAGCCTCGGGCTTTCCTGCAAGACCTCTGACAAGTTTCACCTTAAGCCTGGCCATTACACTCCTCCTCAGGGTATACGAAGGTCTCTTGCGTATATGTGGTAGCGCTTCTTTATGAGCTCGGGGTCTATACCCCTCTCCTTTGCCACCTCTTCGGCAGACCTGAGCTTGAGAAGGGCGTCAAAGACAGCCCTTACCACATTGTTGGGGTTCGTGCTCCCTTGAAGTTTTGTGAGCACGTCCGTATAGCCTGCCAGCTCAAAGATGGGTTTTGCAGCGCCACCTGCCACAATACCTGTCCCCCGCCTTGCAGGTATAACCTTTATCATGGTGGGGCCGTAATGACCCACCACATCGTGGGGGACGGTTCCGTTTTCTATAGGGACCCTTATGAGGTGCTTTCTTCCATCCTCTATCGCCTTCGCAATGGCTATTGGCACTTCCCTCGCCTTTCCAAGTCCAAAACCCACAAAGCCTCTCTTGTCCCCTACTATAACCAGAGCACTGAAGGAAAACCTCTTTCCACCCTTGGTTACCCTTGTGGTTCTCTTGGCGTATATGAGCCTTTCCTCTATCTGCAGCTGGTCCTCAAGCTCTGCTATTCTCTGGTCTCTTCTCTTATTGTCAATGAGCTTTTCAATTGATACACCACCCATATCTGCCTCCTTTAGAATTCAAGACCAAGCTCTCTGCATTTATCTGCAAAGGCCTTTATCTTTCCATGGTAAAGAAAACCACCTCTGTCAAAGACCACCTTTCTTATGCCCTTTTCCATAGCCTTCTTTACCAGTATCTCGGCCACTTTCTGCACATCCTCTATGGACTTTCCTCCTCTCTTACCGGCAAGCTGTAGGAACTCCGGGTCTATGGAAGAGGCAGAAACCAGCGTTCTTGACTGGCCCCCAGAGTCATCAATCAGCTGAGCGTAGAAGGCATTCAGGCTCCTGTAAACGCTGAGCCTTGGTCTTTCTGGAGTTCCCACGATTTTCTTTCTTATCCTCTTGTGCCTTCTTTCTCGCTTTTCATGCCTGCCGAGCTTTGCCATAGCTTACCTCCTTACTTCTTGCCGCCTTTGCCCTTTCCTGCCGCCTTTCCAGCCTTGAGCCTGAGCACCTCACCCTCGTATCTTATGCCTTTGCCCTTGTATACGTTGGGTTTTCTGAAGGCCCTAATCTGGGCGCATACCTGCCCTACCCTTTCCTTGTTTATACCGCTGACGTATATTTTGTTTTCTTTTACCTCTATCCTTACGTCTGAAGGTATGGGATAAACCACAGGGTGTGAGAGTCCAAGGCTCAGCTCAAGGTTGTTTCCCTTGACTGCAGCTCTGTATCCAAGACCAACCACCTCAAGCACTTTTGTAAAGCCTTCGGTAACACCCTTTATCATATTTCTTATGAGTGCAGCGGTTGTGCCGTGCATGGCCCTGTGAAAGGGCTGGTCAGAGGGTCTAGTTACCCTTACGGTGTTTCCCTCCAGACTGACCTCCATATCTGGATGTAGCTTCATTGAAAGCTTGCCTTTAGGTCCTTCAACTCTGAGCTCACCATCCTGAAGGCTCACCTTAACACCCTGGGGGATTTCAATGGGTTTCTTGCCTATCCTTGACATGTCTGCACCTCACCATACATAGGCTAATATCTCCCCACCCTTGCCCAGCCTTCTGGCATCATGGTCTGTTATGAGACCTGAGTCGGTGGAGAGTATGGCTACGCCAAAACCCCTCTGAACGTGAGGGATTCTGTGCTTGGGAGTGTATATTCTCCTTCCAGGCTTTGAAACTTTCTGAAGCTCCGATATGGCGTTCCTTTCCTTCTTGGGGTCAAGATACTTGAGATGAACCCTCAGTATATACTGGGTGCCCTTCTTACCCTCCTGGAGTCTTTCCCATCCTTTTATGTAGCCTTCCTTCTTGAGAAGCTCAAGTATGGACTCTTTCAGCCTTGAAGAGGGGATGTCCACGTAATCCATCCTTCTCCTTATTGCGTTCTTTATGGCGGAGAACATGTCTGCCACTGGGTCCATATCTTACCTCCTTACCAGCTGGACTTTTTAATGCCTGGAAGTTCGCCCTTTAGGGCGAGCTCCCTGAAACACAGTCTACACATACCAAACTGTCTTATAAAGCCTCTTGGCCTGCCACAAAGAGGACATCTGTTCTTCTGCCGGACCGCATACTTGGGAAAATGCATTACATCCTTTGCCACCTTTGCCTTTCTTGCCATGTTAACCTCCTGCACTCCTAATGGGAAGCCCCAGCAGCGCCAGAAGCCAGAAAGCCTCCTCATCACTCTTTGCGGTAGTCTGAATGATTATGTCCATACCCCTTATGGCATCCACCTTTTCATAATCAATCTCTGGAAAAACTATCTGCTCCCCAATTCCAAAGGCGTAGTTTCCCCTTCCATCAAAGGACCTGGGGTTAAGCCCCTTAAAATCCTTCACCCTTGGAAGGGCCACACATATGAGCTTATCAAGAAAGTCCCACATCCTTTCCTTTCTCAGCGTAACCTTGAGACCAACGGGCATACCCTTTCTAAGCTTAAAGCCAGCCTCTGATTTCTTTGCCCTTCTTACCGCCGGTTGCTGACCTGTTATGGCCCTCAGGTCTTCCATGGCCCTTTCAAGGTGCTTTATGTCTCCAACCGCCTCACCTACGCCCATATTTACCACCACCTTAACTATTCTGGGGACTTCCATGGGGTTTTTGTAGCCGAAGCGGTTTATCAGCTGCGGAACCACCTCTTCCCTGTACTTGTTGTAAAGCCTTGATACATACCTGGTTTCTACGCTCATGCTTCAACCCTCACTTTCTCTCTTATAAGGTCGATGTTTTCCTTACACTTTTTGCAGAACCTGTATTTCCTCAGAGTATCACCTTCCCTGAGCGTTCTTATGCCTACCCTTGTGGGCCTTTCGCACTTGGGGCATATGAGCATTACATTGCTTATGTGGAGAGGAGCTTCTATCTCGTATATGCCACCTTCTCTCACGTTGGGTATTTCCTTGAGGTGTTTTTTCACCAGGTTAACATCCTTTACTATCACTCTGTTTTCTTCCCTGAGAACCTTTATGACCTCACCAGTTTTTCCCTTCTCCTTTCCTCTCAGAACAACCACTGTGTCGCCCTTCTTTATCCTCTGAGCCATCACACCACCTCCGGAGCAAGAGATGCCAGTTTGGTAAAGCCCCTGTTTCTGACCTCCCTGGCTATTGGCCCAAGTATGCGCGTGCCCAGAGGCTCTCCATATTGATTGAGAAGAACCACCGCATTGTCATCAAACTTTATGTAGCTGCCATCGGAACGCCTTACTTCTTTCTTTGTCCTTACCACCACCGCTCTGTAGACCTTGCCCTTTTTTGCCGGGCTGTTGGGTGCGGCAACCTTTACTGTGACAGTTACCACATCACCCACTGTGGCATACTTCCTCGGGGCGTAGGGTATGCCTATAATCTGAACCCTCTTGGCCCCCGAGTTATCCGCAACATTTGCATAACCCTGTCGCTGTATCATAGTCTTCCACCTCTGTTATAAGCTAAAAATTATACCACAAGTAAGCCCCTGTTGAAGAACTGGAGCTATCTAACCAAGGCTGTTTATTTTAATCTATAGAAGGGGCTTCTGTCAAGTGGTAAAGGCATAGACCCGTAATCAGGCTACATCAACGGGCTTATAAGAAGTTTCAGGCGTCCGCAGAGTGGGTTATACTTTCTTTCTTATGAGGGTAATTCTCTTCTCAGGCAAGGGTGGCGTTGGCAAAACCACCATATCAGCCGCAACCGCCTACAGGCTTTCAAGCCTCGGCTACAGAACCATCGTGGTTTCCCTTGACCCAGCACACAGCCTTGGGGATGCCTTTGATGTGCCAGAAGAGGAAAAGACCAGGGCAAAGGGACTGCCCATAAAAATCTCGGATAACCTCCACATACAGGAGATAGACATACAGGAGGAAGTGGACAGATACTGGGGTGATGTTTACAGGTTCCTGGAGCTTCTCTTCAACACCACTGGGCTTGATGAGGTTGTTTCTGAAGAGCTTGCCATACTTCCCGGCATGGAGGAGGTAACAAGCCTCCTGTATGTGAACAAATATTACAGAGAGAGGGAGTTTGATGCCCTTGTTCTTGACCTCCCTCCCACCGGCGAATCCCTGAGGTTTGTTTCTATGCCAACGGTTCTCAAGTGGTATATGAGAAAGATATTCAACGTGGAGAGGACCATTCTCAAGGTGGCAAGACCTGTAGCAAGGAGGCTTACGGATGTCCCAATACCAGACGATGAGTATTTCAGGGCTCTTGAGAACTTCTACGAAAAGCTAAAGGGTGTGGATGAGATTCTTGTTGACCCGGATGTAACCTCCGTCAGGCTCGTGGCAAACCCTGAAAAGATGGTTCTCAAAGAGAGCCAGAGAGCCTTTATGTATTTTAACCTCTTTGGGGTGAATGTGGATGCTGTTGTGGTTAACAAGGTTCTGCCTTCCTCTGTAGAAGGATGTGAACACTTTTCAAGGTGGGTGCTCACTCAGAGAAGATACCTTGAGGATATGCAGGCACTCTTCTACCCAGTTCCTGTGTTTACAGTTCCTCTCATGGAGGATGAGGTGGTGGGTGAGGAAAGGCTCAGGATTCTCTCAGACCTTATATACGGTGATACAGACCCTGCAAGGGTATTTCACAGAGAAAAACCCTACGAGTTTATAGAGCAGGATGGTGAATACATGGTCAGGCTGAGAGCCCCTTTCCTCACAAAGGAGGGACTCTCCGTCCTTAAGAGCGAGGGTGAGATTGTTATAAGGTGGAAGAACTTTAAGAGTCATATCTTGCTCCCCAGAAAGCTCAGGGACTATGAACCCAAGGGTGCAAAGATTGAAGAGGGATACCTTAAGGTCTTTCTCTCAAGAACTTAGTAGAAAGTCCCTTATCCTTCTCAGGTCTTCCACGAATTCCTTCTCAGCGCCCGGGTTTCTGAGAATGTAAGCAGGGTGGTAGGTGAGAAGGACCTTTATTCTTCTGTCGTAGGGGTAGTCAAAAAAGTTCCCTCTGTGTTTTGTTATTGGTAGTGATTTTCCCAGTATACCCTCAAGCGCTGTAGCGCCCAGACATACTACGAGCTTTGGGTTTATTATTTCTATTTCCTTTCTCAGGTAAGGCAGACAGGACTGCATCTCTTTTGCAGTAGGCTTTCTGTTGCCCGGAGGCCTGGACTTTACCACATTGGTTATGTAAACATCCTCTCGCCTGAGCCCCACCTCCTCAAGTTTCTGGTTAAGATACCTGCCAGCTCTTCCCACAAAAGGTCTTCTTAGCTGGTCCTCCTCTTCTCCTGGGGCTTCTCCTACAAAGACAACGGGCGAGTAAGGGTTGCCTTCTCCAAAAACATAACCGCTTGCACCCTCATAAAGGACGCACTTTTTTTCATCCACAATTTTCCTGTAGAGGTCACCAAGAAGTTCCTTCCTGTCCTTTTCCCGCACCGCTTGTGCTTCCCTACTCTGTGGTTTGCTTGCAGGAATGTTTACACTTTCAGTGTAAAGAACATCAAAACCAATCTTCTCCAGAGCCCTGAGGGTTGCCTGAAGCTTATATCTTTCCATTAGCTTAATTATAGCAGGGGACCCAGTCGGGTCCCCGGGAGGAGGGCGTCCTCTCCCCCTCTTACTCCTCCCAGCCTTATGAGAAACCATCCTGATGCTGGAAATTATAGAGATGTAAGCCTTAATTTATCAAGTCGCACAATGTAGCGTGATTGTCACTAACAGTGTCACGAAAGCACTGAAATATATGATTTAAATCATATATATTTGTATCCCATCCTCCTGTTAAAATATCAACGGAATGCTGCCTATCATAAGTCTCAGCCTCTTTGTCTTCTGGCTTGTATCTTTTCCAATGGGTGGCCCTCTCCTTCATGACATTGGCTATTTCCCTTTTTTTCTCCTGGGACACATATCTGGTTTTTTCCTCATAGCCTCAATAAAGGGATTCTTTCTCAGAACTTTCCCCTTTTTTATTCCAGCTACTGCTATATTAACTGCCTTTTTCCCAGTGTCCGACCAAACTCTCAGACCTTTACTTATGCTGCTCATTGGCTTTCTATCTTCCAGTCTTGCGGTGTATGTGGGGGTAATTCTGACAAATAGTGTTCAAAAAAAGGATATTCTTGGTCTGGGGATAGGAAATATCGCCATGGTTTTTCTCTCAAACATACCTGTAAGGGAAAATTATAAGTTTTTAATTTTAAGTATTGCACCAGTTCTGAGTCTTACTAAGAAATCTTTTGAAATTTCCTCTGAAAATATACCTCTTAGCTTATGGCTAAGATTTTTACCGGGCGTCTTTATTCTCTACCTCACGGGAGGTCTTATGTATGGTGTGCTTATGGAAGCCTACCGTAAGGAGGCCCTTCTGTATGGTATTGAGGTCATTTTCTACGCATCTGCTGTATTTCTGTGTGTAATCCTGCTGAAGGATTGGGATGAAAATCTACTGATTCTTTCCGTGGTTTCCTTTGCCCTGGGATACTTTCTGATGCATACGGGTAATGGTCTTGGTTTAAACCTTGCCATGTATGCGGTCCAGATAGGTTTTGGTTTTGCTGATGTATTTCTACTTTATACCTTGATAAAGCTCAGAAATCCCATAAAGGCATTTCCTGTTGGTTTTGGAGTTGTTTGCAGTGCTATTCTTGTGGGCTATTTCCTCTTTAAAATTATGGAAGACACAAGAAGTCTTATAGCTTTAGGGAATCTTATACTCGTGGGTTTTTCTGTATACTTAGTGCATGCAAACAGAGCTAATAGAAGAGGTTTGGAGGAGGTTTCTCAGAAGTCAGAGGATGTCCATGCAATTGAAAATATACCTCATACCCAGAAAAGTGCCTCGCCGGAAGGTTTTTTGCAGGAGCTATGCAGGAAAAGGCAAGCTTATAAAAAGACGCTTTCTAAGAGAGAGAGGGAAGTGGTTCTACTACTGCTTGAGGGTCTCAGCAACGAGGAAATAGGTCAATATCTCGGTATATCAACCTCAAGCGTTAGAGAATACTTGAGAAGAGCTACAGAAAAGCTTAGCATTGGTAGAGAAGAATTGGTTTCCATGTATGAAGAGTGGAAGAAAAACTTAGAAACGTAGATTATTTTTTGAAAAGGTCCTCCAGCCATGACCTTTCAAAGCACTTTACACCTTCTTCGTAGGACTGGCTTTTCTCAAGACAGCTCTTTATTCCATCAAGTCTCCTTACACCCAGATTCTTACACACGCTCCAGAAGTATCTGCAGTATTCTTTGTCCCTGAGTGGATTCGTCTGGCATCTCTGAGAGTCATCCTGAGCCCACACAAGAGCACCAAAAGTCAGGCTGAAAAATATAAAGAGTAGCTTCATATCTGTGCAGGGAAACTTTTTCTGTATTTTTCCCACTCCTGTGGAAACTTCTGCATAGTCTGGCGTATGAGCCTTCCGGCCACAGCCCCAAGCCCGCATATGGAGGTGGGTTGTATGTATGAGTTTACAAACTCAAAGCCTGCCCACTCCCTTTCATCTGCATGGTTGTGAAGTATCCTCTCAAGTAGATATGCCTGCTCGTGGGTTCCAACCCTGCAGGGCGTGCACTGACCACAGCTCTCATGGGCGTAAAACTCCGCCACCCAGAGACACGCCTGAACTATGTCATCCTCCTCTGTAAGCACTATAACCGTGCCCGTTCCACCAAAGCCAAAGGGTGAGTAGTCCATGGGTGTATCCAGCTCCTCCGTAGAAAAGCAGTCAAGGGCTCCAGAAAAGACGGCCTTTACCTTTTTGTTTCCTATCGTTCCACCCGCATACTTGAAGATGACCTCTCTCAGAGTTGTGTTCATAGGAAGCTCGTAAACCCCCGGCTTTTTGACCTTTCCACTGACGGGGAAAAGCTTTGGTCCCGGATAGTCGCTCGGTCCTATGTAGCGGTATTCTTCCCAGCCCATACCCACTATAAGGGGAATATTGCAGAGGGTCTCCACGTTGTTTACCACCGTGGGCCTTCCAAAAAGACCATACTGAACTGGAAAAGGAGGCTTTATCCTCGGAAAACCCCTTTTACCTTCAAGAGACTCAATAAGAGCGCTTTCCTCTCCGCAAATGTAGGCGCCTGCACCTCTTGCCACATAAATTTCAAGGTCAAAGCCAGAACCCAGAATATTTTTCCCCAGAAAGCCCTTCTTCTTTGCCTCTTCTATGGCATCTCTGAGGATGTAATAGCCCGCCGGATACTCGCCCCTTATGTATATGAAGGCCTGGTTGGCACCTATGGCATAGGCGGATATTATCATACCCTCTATCAGAAGATGAGGGTCTCTCTCCATGAGTATTCTGTCTTTAAAGGTGCCGGGTTCAGATTCGTCTGCATTGCATATGAGGTATCTGGGAGCTGGGTTCTGCACCGCAAACTTCCACTTTCTTCCTGTGGGAAAACCCGCACCACCCCTTCCTCTGAGCTGGCTTCTGTCAACCCAGTCTACTATTTCTTCCGGTTTCATGTTGAGAGCTTTCTCCAGAGCCTGATACCCACCGTCTTTGAGATATTCCTCTATGGTGTGAACTCTTGGCTTTTTTGCCCTCTTGAGCAAAAGGTTGAGGGTAGTCTCTGCGTATATATCAGGTGTAACGGGATAGGACCTCATGGAGCTTCTCCTTTGATTCAAACTTGTAGGTGTCTTCGTCCACCATAAAACACGGTGCTTCCGAGCATGCACCTATACACTGCACACCTATTAATTTGAACCTTCCGTCTTTGGTTACCTCGCCGGGTGATATACCTAGGAGTTCATTTATGGCTCCGAGCACTTTTTTTGAGTCCATAAGGTTGCAGACAACGCTTACGCATACCCTTATCCTGTGTCTGGCAGGCTCTCCCCTGTCAAACATGTCATAAAAAGAGACCACGTTTTCCACATGATTCAGCGGAACTTCTAAGAGCCTTGCCACCTCCTCGAGAGCAAAGAAGGGGATGTGTCCGTAGTGGTCCTGAACTTCGTGAAGACAGATAAGAACAGCCTGCTCCTTTCTTGGGAAGTAGTCTGCATGCTCTCTCAACTTCTGCATTAACTCCTCAGGTAAGACACCCATTAGTCTATCACCTCATCGCTAAAGATTACCTGTGGCATTTTAGCTTCAATTATACCTCTTTCAATACCCATCTGTAGCAGAAGCCTTACCGCTCGCCTGCCATCTTCTCCATAATCCAGAGTTCGCTGGTTTACATACATACTCACGAACCTCTCAGTTCTTGCCGTGTCCTCTTTTATCTCTCTGGCATACTCTCTGGCAAAGCTGAGGGCTTCACCCCTATTTTCAAGGGCATATTCTATGCTCTTTTTCATGAGTCTCTCCATCTTTTTTATCACTTCCATGCCCAGGTCTTTTCTTATAACGTTGCACCCTAAGGGAAGGGGAAGCCCGGTTTTTTCCATCCACCACTGGCCAAGGTCAAGGAGCTTTTTGAGCCCTCTGTCCCTGTAGCTGAGTTGCCCTTCGTGAATTACCAGCCCGGCGTCAACCCTACCCTCTGCAACCGCATCCAGCACCCTGTCAAAGGGGAGCACAATCTCTTCAAAGTCCGGCTCGTAAAGCTTCAGAACAAGGTATGCGGTGGTGAGTTTACCCGGAATTGCTACCCTTTTACCTTTAAGACTCTCCAAATCTCTCACAGATACTACGATTGGACCATATCCCTCTCCAACGCTTCCACCACTGGGAAGCACGAGATAATTCTCTGCCACATAGGGGTAGGCATGAAAGGAAAGTGCCGACACCTCGTAAGTGCCCTTCAGAGCTTCTCTGTTGAGTGTCTCAATATCCGCAAGCACATGCTCAATCTGGAGACCTTCTGTGTCTACCTTGCCCGTGGTGAGTGCGTAAAACATAAAGGCATCGTCCGAGTCAGGACTGTGGGCTATTCTTATCCTCATGCCTTCTCTCCTTAAAAAGCTCAGGCAGTTTTAAAATATATGCATAAAGCCTCTTCCACTTTGACCACTCCATAGCCGGAATGGCTCCTCCATAAACCTTTCCGCCTTCAAGGCTTTTTGAGACGCCTGCCTTTGCAGAGACAACTGCCCCATCGCCTATTTCCACATGGTCTGCGACACCCACCTGTCCAGCCAGAACTACCCCCCTACCCGTCTTGACGCTACCAGACAGACCCACCTGAGATACAATTATGTTCCCCGCACCTATCCTGCAGTTGTGACCTATCTGAACAAGGTTGTCTATTTTTGTGCCGCTCCCTATTAAGGTCTGGTCTATTAAGGCTCTGTCTATGCATGTGTTGGCTCCTATCTCCACATGGTCCTCTATGACCACCTTCCCAATGTGGTTTAGTTTGAGTATCCCCTCTGGACCCACGTAGTAGCCAAAGCCATCCGCCCCTATCACAGAACCGCTGTGAATTTTTACCCCTTCACCAATCACGCAACCGGGATAGACATGAACACCGCTGAAAAGAACGCTGTTCTTTCCTATTCTCACACCCTCACCTATATAGCAGAAGGGATATACCTTCACGCCATCATCAAGAACTGCACCCTTTCCAAGATAGACAAAAGGACCCACATAGACATCTTTCCCAATGCGAACGCCTTCTTCAATATGGGCCTTTTCAGATATGCCAGAGGGATGCTTCTCTGGATACGCATAGGACAGGAACCTGGCAAGGGCAAGTCTTACCGCTCCTACCCTGATGTAATTGGGGAAATCTACCTCTTCAGAGACCACCAGCACAACTCTCAGACCCTTTAGTTTTTCCACCTGCTCTTTTTCCTGACAGAAAACTACGGTGCCTTCCCTCGGGTTTTCCACAGAAGAGAGGCCTTCTACTTCAAAGTCTGGGTCTCCATACAGCTTCCCCTGCAAGAGCTCAGCAACCTCAGAGAGCTTCATTTTTGCTGGTCAAGCCTCTGGATGACCTCCGCCGTTATGTCTATCTCCGCAGACCTGTATACGAAGGCTGAGCAGTCTAGAATCCCTGTGAAGCCTTGCCTTTTGGCTATGTCCTCTGATATACTCCTCACTCTGGATATTATTTCTTCTTCCATCTTCCCCTTAATTTCTGAAAGCTCCCTCTGAGCCTTCTGCTGGAGCTCCATACCCTCTGCCTCTGCCTTCTGATATTCTCTTATCCTCTGTTCCCTGACGTTCTGGGCAATTCCCTTGCTTTCTATCTGTTTTCTGAGCTCTTCAAGCCTCTTGTTAATCTGGTCCAGTTGCTTCTGATACTCTTCCGCCTTTGTTCTTAGCTGGGTTTCTTTGCCTTTTACCAGCTGAGATTCGGAGAGTATTCTGTTAGGGTCTACGCAGGCGAACTTCTGCTGGGCAAAGCCAAGTGTGGAAACAAAAAGGAACATAATCAGCGATTTCTTCATTCTTTACCTCCTTTAAAAATGATAGCATAGACTCAGACTGCCTCCCTCATTATGTAGGTGGGTTTGAGCTTGTTTTTTACCACCTCAGCGTTTACGAGAACCTTTTTCACGCCACGCATGGAGGGTATCTCAAACATCACATCCAGCATTATTTCCTCCATAATCGCTCTTAGACCTCTTGCACCCGTTTTTCTTCTTATTGACTCCCTTGCTATCTCCACAAGGGCATCATCGGTGAACTCAAGCTCCACCTCTTCCATCTCAAAAAGTTTTTTGTACTGTTTAACAAGGGCATTTCTCGGCTCTACAAGGACCCTTATAAGTTCCTCCTCTGTTAGCTCATCCAGCACTGCAATGACTGGAAGCCTGCCCACAAACTCGGGTATTAGCCCGTAGTGTATAAGGTCGTCCACCTCCACAAAGTGAAGAGGGTTTTCCCCCTTCTCAAACTTTCTTATTTCAGCCTCAAAGCCAACCACTGACTTTCCGAGCCTTCTCTTTACTATGTCTTCAAGCCCAACGAAGGCTCCACCGCATATGAAGAGTATGTCGGTGGTGTCTATCTGTATAAACTCCTGATGAGGATGCTTCCTGCCTCCCTGGGGTGGAACATTAGAAACTGTCCCCTCAATAATCTTCAGGAGCGCTTGCTGAACTCCTTCACCGGAGACATCTCTTGTTATGGAGGGGTTTATACCAGCCTTCTTGGCAATCTTGTCTATCTCGTCAATGTATATTATTCCCCTCTGCGCCGCCTTCACATCATACCCGCAGTTCTGCAAAAGCCTTACCAGCACATTTTCCACATCCTCTCCCACATAACCCGCTTCCGTGAGAGTGGTTGCGTCGGATATGGCAAAGGGCACATCCAGTATCTTTGCAAGGGTTTTTGCCAGAAGGGTCTTGCCAGAACCTGTGGGACCTATCAGGAGTATGTTGCTCTTTTCTACCTCCACGTCGTCAAGGCTCAGTCCCAGTTCTTTTGCCCTTATCCTCTTGTAGTGGTTGTAAACTGCAACAGATAATACCTTCTTTGCCCTTTCCTGACCTATCACATACTGGTCAAGCTGTCTTTTTATTTCCTCCGGGGTAGGGATTTCTTTTGAAAGGTTGTAGCTGAGCTGTTTTTTCTGGTCTTTTATGATGTTGTTGCATACCTCCACGCACCGGTCGCATATGAAGGTGTCGTTGGGTCCTGCAATGAGCACAAGCACCTCGCTCTGAGACCTGCCACAGAAGGAACAGTGATTTTCCTGCCTTTTTCTTGACATATCAGCTCCTCTTCTCTATGACTCTGTCCACTATGCCGTATTCCATAGCCTCCTGAGCAGACATAAAATAATCCCTTTCCACATCTCTTTCAATCTTTTCAAGGGGCTGTCCTGTGTGCTTAGCAAGAATTTCATTCAGCATGTGCTTTATCCTCTTTATCTCCTCCGCGTGAATTATTATGTCTGTTGCCTGACCTGTTATACCTCCCAGAGGCTGGTGAATCATGATTCTTGAGTGTGGCAGGGCATACCTTTTGCCCTTTGCACCTGCGGAAAGAAGAACTGCACCCATGGAGGCTGCCTGACCAAGGCATATGGTAACCACGTCGGGCTTTATATACTGCATGGTGTCGTATATGGCCATGCCGGCAGTAACGGAGCCACCCGGGGAATTTATATACATATATATGTCCTTGTCAGGGTCCTGAGCCTCCAGAAAGAGGAGCTGCGCCACTATGAGGTTCGCTATGTGGTCATCAATGGGAAAGCCAAGCAGGACTATCCTGTCCTGAAGCAGTCTTGAGTATATGTCGTAGGCTCTTTCACCTCTTGGGGTTTGCTCAATAACTATGGGAACAAGCTGGTCAAGTATTTTCATCCTTTTCCTCCTTTTTCTCTTCAATTTCTTTCACAACAGCCTTTGAAACTATATCTTCAAGTGCCTTTTCCCTCTTTATGTCCTCCTCGAGGACAGGTAGCAGGTTTTCTCTCTGCAAAAATTCCCTCATCTCCTCAACAGACCTTTCGTAAGCCTTTGCCAGCTCCTCTATCCTCTTCTGCAGTTCTTCCGCACTTACCTGAATACCTTTCTCCTGAGCATATTTGTCCAGTATGTATCTGAGCTTTATGCTCATGACTGCCTGAGGTGTGAGCTCCTGAGCTATTGCCCTGTAGTCCAGATATTTGGGGTCTATGCCCCACTGGGAAAGTTCCCTGACCCTTCTCTCCACAAGGTGTGAAAGTTCCCTCTGCAGAAGGGTCTGAGGGATGTCAAACTCATGCATCTGAACCAGCTTTATTGCCACTGCATCCGCTATCATGGCCTTCCTCAGGTTTTCAAGTCCTGACCTTACCTCTTCCCTTATCTTCTCTTCTGCCTCTGCCCATGTTTGACCAAGCCCCAGCTCCTTTGCAAAGTCGTTGCTGAGCTCTGGAAGCACCTTTTCCTTTACGCTCTTGAGGGTTATCTCAACCTTTGCCTTTCCTGCAGGCTTGCCCTCCGTATCATAAAGGGTAAGGTCATGAAGCACAAAGCTGTCTCCCTCCCTCTTTCCAATAAGCTCTCTTTCTATCTCTTCTCTGAAGGTCTTTGTTCCTATTACCCCAGAGGTCTCTCCCTCTGTGGTCTCACCACTCTCAGTTTCCTCAACCCTGTAGTCCACAACTGCAAGGTCGCCTTCTCTCACTTCCCTCTCCACAGGCTCCCAGACCGCATGCTCCTCCCTTATCTCCTCTATCCTCTTCCTTACCAGCTCGTCGCTGAACTCAACCTTCCTTATCTCAACCTCAAGACCTTCTAAGTTCTGGAGCTCAAACTCCGGAGGGACTTCAAAGGACACACTGTAGCTGAGTTTCTGGGAAGGCTCTTCCAGCTGAACCTTCTCAAGGTATATGTCAGCAACTGGCCTCAAACCACTTTCCTGTATGGCACCTGCCAGCGTTGCGTTTGCCACTTTCTTGCCCACCTCTTCCTGTATGAAGTCCCTGAACTTGGCTTTTATTACCCAGAGGGGGGCTTTGCCTTTCCTGAAGCCTTCCACCTCCGCATTCTGCCTGAGGTAGTTGTAAACCTCATCCAGAGCAGACCTGACCACATCGCCCTCTACCTCAACCTTAAGGGCTTTAAAAAGTCCCTGTCTGTCTTCTACGCTTACCTTCATACAAACCTCCTGCTTTTGGTGCGGGTGGAGGGAGTTGAACCCTCACGGGCTATGCCCACAGGATCCTAAGTCCTGCGCGTCTGCCAGTTCCGCCACACCCGCTCAGAAATACAAAATTATAACCTGCTTTTAGTCAATTCAACGTGCACTGAGAGCCATATATTTACATAGACTATGGAAAAGTTTATAGAGCTTCCTCTAGACCTTGCTCAGAAGTGCGTAAAGTGTGGACTATGCAAGTCTGTCTGCCCCACCTATCCCTATGTGCAGGAAGAGGCAGGCTTTGCCCGTGGAAGGCTTGCCCTGGCAGAGATGGTGGTAAAAGGAGAATTGCCCCTATCTGAGGAGGTGGCAAGGCAGTGGGACCAGTGTGCCATGTGCAGAAGGTGTGAGTGGATATGTCCCAACAACGTGGAATACAAAGAGATAATGGTAAAAGCGAGGGACATGCAAAGAGAAAGCCTCGGGCAGGGAGTGGTGAAGTCTCTTGGTCTAAAATCCCTTGAACTCATGCAGTCTGGTTTTGGCAGAAAGGCTATAAAGCTCGCCGGAAAGCTCCTGAGTCCGTTGCCCTCGGAGATAAAAACCCCCTTTCCCACCGGTGCAGTGAAGTTTATGCCAAAGCCCACAGCCAGGGCTTTTGGACTGAGGGGCAAGGTCTTTGAGGCTCAGGAGGAGAAGGGAAAGCTCTTATTTTTCACCGGCTGTATGATAGATGCTTTCTACGGAAAGACCGGGGAAAATGTGATAAAGCTCATGAACAGGGCAGGCTATACGGTGGTGGTGCCAGAGGATATAAAGTGCTGTGGTGCTCCACACTACTACTCGGGAAACCTTCAAGCCTTTGAAAGGTTGAGAGACCATAACTTGAAAGAGATGGGGAAATATGACTTCGACGCAGTGGTGGTTGCATGCCCTACGTGCGGGGGAGCCCTGCAGGAGGACTATAAGTTAGACAAGCCAGTGTATGACTTTGCGGAAATCGTCTTCAAAAGTCCCTTGAGGTTTAGAGGCTCAGGAAAGAGGCTGACCTTTCATGTGCCCTGCCATTCATACAGCGCCATGAAGGTAAACGATAAGGTTTTCTATGGAGTTATGGAGAGGGTTGAAGGTGACGAGGTGAGGAAAGCTGAAAAGGACAAATCCTGCTGTGGCTTTGCAGGTCTCTTCTCCATTACAAACCCCAAAATGTCCGACCAGATACAGAGGGAAAAGATAGAAGACCTTCAGAAAACTCAGGCTCAGGTGGTGCTCACCACATGCCCTGGCTGCGTGCTTAACCTCAAGGACGGGGTCAAAAAACACTGCACGGGTCAGGAAGTTATGCACCTTGCGGACTACCTTGCGGAGAACCTTCAGGGATGATAGAATAGAAGAGCATGAGAATACTCGTAACGGGGGGAGCCGGATACATAGGCTCACACATGGTAAAGCTTCTCGGGGAAAGGGGTTACGAGGTTCTTACAGTGGATAACCTCTCTGAGGGAAACCCGTGGGCAGTGTTGTATGGGGACCTCAGGGTGGTGGACCTTCTGAACTACAAAGCCCTTGAAGAGGTCTTGCTTGATTTCAGACCAGAAGCGGTCATACACTTTGCCGCAAAGGTAAAGGTGCCAGAAAGCGTAAGGAAACCTCTCCATTATTACGAGAACAACCTTATGGGCACGGTAAACCTCCTTCAGGCTATGCGGAGGGCAGGGACTGAGTATCTCGTCTTTTCTTCAACCGCCGCCGTCTACGGAATTCCGGAAAGAATACCCGTAAGAGAGGAAGACCCCACAGTTCCCATAAACCCCTACGGATGGAGCAAGCTCTTTGCAGAGCAAGCAATAAGAGACTTTTCTCATGCCACAGGGCTGAAGTATGTTATTCTCAGATACTTTAACGTGGCAGGAGCAGACCCTGAGGGAAAGATAGGTCAGGTAAGCAAGGAGCCCACCCATCTCATACTGAGGGCTGTAAAAGTGGCAACCGGTCAGATACCCTACCTTGAGGTCTTTGGCACCGATTATCCCACAACAGACGGGACATGCATAAGGGACTTTGTGCACGTTATGGACCTCTGTGAGGCACACCTCGATGCCCTCAGTTATCTGCAGGAGGGTGGAAAGCCAGACATCTTCAACGTGGGTTACGGCAGAGGATACTCGGTGCTGGAGGTGATAAACAGGGTAAGGGAGGTTTCGGGGGTGGACTTTGAGGTAAGGTATGCACCAAGGCGTGAGGGAGACCCTCCAGCTCTAGTGGCAGACAGCACAAAGATAAGGGAAAGGCTCGGCTGGAAGCCAAAATACGAAGACCTCCCATATATAATAAAGACCGCCCTTGATTGGGAAAAGTCCTATATTTATTCTGAATGATAGAGTTTGAAATTCTGGAAAGGTTGAAGGAGATAAGAGACCCGGAGATACCCATAGATATAGTGAACCTGGGGCTCATATACGGTGTGCAGTTAAAGGAGAATGTGGCATACGTGGACATGACGCTCACGGTCCCTTCCTGCCCTGCAAGGGGCTTCTTCGCCCAACATATAAGAGAACACCTCCTCAAAAACTTTCCACAGTTAAAAGATGTTGTGATAAACTTTGTATTTGAGCCTGCCTGGAGCAGGGATAAGATATCTGAGGAAGGCTTGCAGAAACTCAGGAGTATGGGATGGAATATCTGAAGGATAAGTTCAGGGCGCTTGCAGAAGCCATCGAAAGGGAGTCTGTGCTTGTCCACCGTGCTGCCCTTGTGGATGGATACAGGGACATACACAAACTCAGCAAACTGGGCATTGACAAGGTAATAAAGAAGGCAACTCAGTTTGGCGGGAAAAAGGGTGCGAAGATACTCAAAGAAAGGTATGGCATATACACAGACAGACTGGATGAAGCCCTCGATGTGCTGACAGTCATAGCAGAATCCTCAAGGCTTCTGGATGTGTTTGAATATGACCTTGACAGGATGGAGATAAGAGTTGATGGCTCAATTCTCGTTGAAGCCGTTGGGCAGAGCAAAAACCCCGTATGTGAGCCTATGGCTGGCTTCTTTGAAGGTTTTCTTGGCGAGCTTCTGGAGAGAAAACTGAGCGTTAAGGAAATTGCCTGCAAGGCTCAGGGACATGAAAGGTGTGTTTTCAAGATAACTCTCAAGTAGCATGGTGGTAATCAAGGTCAGGACCACAAAACATACCAGTTTTGTAAACATAACAAGTCAGGTCCGAGAAATAGTGAAGGCATCCGGTGTAAAATCGGGCATATGCCTTGTCTATGTCCCTCATACAACTGCCTGTGTCCTTATAAATGAGGGTGCAGACCCTGATGTGATAAAGGATATAGCTTACTCCATAGAGAAGCTGGTTCCATGGAGGGACGCCTATGCCCACTCGGAAGGGAACTCTGCAGCGCACATAAGGAGTGCCATAATAGGCAACTCAAGGGTCATACCCATAGAGGATGGAGACCTTGTCCTGGGCACCTGGGAAGCCATATTCCTTACAGAGTTTGATGGTCCAAGGGAAAGAAAGGTAGTGGTTAAAATCATAAGGGAAGAATAAGCATGAAGCTAATCTTGCTCCTGATTATGCTCGCTGGTTTAGCGTTTCCAAGAGAAGTTCCTTTTACGCAGGAGGACAGGGACAGGATTATAAGACTTGAGGAAGGACAAAAACATCTTCAGAAGCAGATAGATGACCTTAAAAAGCAGATAGATGACCTTAAAAGAGACACACAGCGTCAGTTTGATGAACTCAGAACCTTCCTTTACTGGGGCTTTGGCATACTTTTTGGAGGCATGGAGATACTAATAGGCTTTGTATTGCTAAAAGAAGAAGGACTTGTGTAGGAGGTAAAGTATGGAATATGTGCTGGCTTTTCTGGTTTTGATAGGTGTGCTCATATGGTTTCATGAGCTCGGGCACTTTCTCATGGCAAGGCTCTTTGGTGTCAGGGTGGATATATTTTCCATAGGCTTTGGTCCTGTGCTTTTCAGCAAAAGGGTTGGGGACACTGAATACAGGGTGTCCGTCCTTCCCCTTGGTGGCTTTGTCAAGCTCTACGGGGAGGAGGAGCAGATTCAGGACCCGAGAGCCTTTTCCTCAAAACCCAACTGGCAGAAGATACTCATAGCCTTTGGAGGACCCCTGTTTAACTTTATTCTCGCCATAATTCTATTTGCCCTTATATCAGTGGTAGGCAGAGAAGTGCCGAAATATCTTTCTGAGAAGCCCCTTGTGGGCCATGTGGTAGAAAACAGCATAGCCCATAAACTGGGCATAAGGGAGGGGGACATCATAATAGAAGTCAATTCAAAACCTGTAGATAAATGGAGAGATGTGGAAAAGGTGGTCTTTGAAAATATACTCAGCAAAAGCTGGACAGTAAAGGTCCTCAGAGACGGCAGGGAATTAAGCCTTCATGTGAAAGACAGCATAAGTAGGTCTGCAGGCTTTGGTGCAGAGCCGTGGCTTCCCGCCGTGATAGGAAGGGTGGTGGAAGATAGTCCTGCAAGTCAGGTGGGGCTTCAGGCTGGGGACAGAATACTCCGGGTTAACGGTCGTGAGGTAAGGGGCTGGTATGAGCTTGTAAGGCTTATAAGAGAATCTGGGGACAGACCAATAACCCTCGCCATACAGAGGGGAGAGTATATGGAGGAAAAGACGGTCATTCCAAAAGTAGACCAGAGGACAGGTCTGCCAGTTCTGGGTATAGCTCCCCACGTGGAAAGAGAGGAAAGCAGAGAGCCACCACTGCAGGCTTTTATTGATGGAGTTCAGAGAACCTATATGCTGAGCCTTCTTTCTCTGAAAGCTCTCTGGAGTCTTATAACGGGCGGTCTGTCCATAAAGACCCTTGGGGGCCCCATAGCCATAGCTCAGCTGGCAGGTGAGTCCGCACAGCAGGGCATACTTCCCTTTGTGGGCATGATGGCTTTTATATCCGTTCAGCTTGCCATATTCAATCTCATACCCCTTCCCGTTCTTGATGGAGGTCTTATACTTCTGTTTCTTATGGAATCCATAAGAAGGAAGCCTTTCTCACCAAGGTTCAAAGAGGTATGGGTAAAGGCCGGCTACGCCATAATAATAGCCCTTGCGGGCTTTGTGATAATAAACGACATACTGAGAATACTGAGCGGCGGAAGGCTCTAAAAGGGCCTTTCCGGGACCTTTTCCCAGTCTTTTATGAAAAGTTCCATGCCCTTATCGGTAAGAGGGTGCTGGAAGAGCTTTTTCATGACTTCAAATGGCATGGTGCATATGTCTGCACCTATAAGGGCTGCCTCCACCACATGCATGGGATGTCTCACACTGGCAACTATAATCTCTGTGTCCACTATGTCGTAGTTGTCAAATATCTGCTTCACCTCCCTTATAACCTTCATTCCATCGCTTGAAACATCGTCTATTCTACCTATGAAGGGAGATACAAAGCTTGCACCCGCCTTCGCTGCGATAAGGGCCTGAGCAGGTGAAAAAACAAGGGTGACGTTTGTGGGTATACCCTCAGATTCCAGAACTTGAACCGCCTTCATGCCTTCAGGAGTCATGGGTATCTTAACCACCACGTTGTCGCCCAGCTCCGCCAGCATCCTTCCCTCCCTTATCATGCCCTCTGCATCCCTTGAGACTGTCTCAAGGCTCACTGGACCGTCCACCAGCTGGAGTATCTCCTTAGCCACTTCCAGAAAGGGTCTTCCTGTTTTTGCTATCAGGCTCGGGTTGGTGGTCACACCGTCAAGTATGCCCCATTCAATAGCCTGTTTTATTTCGTCCACCATACCGGTATCAAGGAAAAACTGCATAACTTACACCTCCTGAAGTATTCTCTGGTGCCTAACAACACCCACAAACACCTTCTTAATTATACCATCCTTAACCACAAGGGTTGTAGGCGTTGCCATGATTCCCAGCTCTTTTGCCTTCTGGAAGCCCTCGGGCTTTGCCACATCCATCTCTATAATTGTCAATTTCTCCTTGAGTTTTTCTATTTCGGGCTTCATCAGCTTGCAGGCTCCGCATCTCTCAGAATAGAAGTAAACTATCCCATCCCTTAGTATTTCAGTTTTCCTTCCAAGCATCTTCTTGCTCCTCATGCCTGCGTAAAATCTCAAGCCCAGCATCAGTCCAAAGAAAAGAGCCAGAAAAAGTGCAATGAGCTTCAGGATGTTCTCCACTCTTATCCCCTCCTTACAGGTGTTAGACCAAGGGCTTTATGCAGGCTCTTTAGTTCCTCTTTTGTCATGTCCCTCCACTGACCTGGCTTGAGATTCCCCAGCCTTACAGGTCCTATGGCGACCCTTTTTAGCCTTGTAACTCTGTGCCCGAAGCTGGAGACAAACCTCTTTACTATATGCTTTCTCCCCTCATGGAAAACCAGTTCTATAAGGCTCATATCTTTTTCATGCTTTATAAGTCTGACACTGTCTGGTTTTGCAGGACCATCTTCAAGCAAAGCACCTTTTTTCATGGCGTCAATCGTATCTTTGCTCACTTTCCCAGAAACCCAGACAAGGTAGGTCTTCGGAAGTTTGTGCCTGGGGTGCATTATCCTGTGAGCAAGCTCGCCATCGTTGGTAAGTATGAGAAGCCCCTCTGCATTGTAGTCAAGCCTTCCTGCGGGATAGACCTTTTCAGGGATATCCTTTATCAGCTCCTCAATGGTCTTTTTGCCATCTCTGGGTGGTCCAAGGGCAGTTAGATAACAGCAGGGCTTGTAGAGGATTATGTATCTGCATCTTAGAGGCTTTACTTCTTTTCCATCCACCTCCACCACGTCCTTCTGCGGGTCTACTCTCCATCCCAGCTCTTTCACCACAAGCCCATTCACCTTTACCCTTCCCTGCAGTATAAGCTCATCTGCCCTCCTTCTTGAAGCAACTCCGCACATGGAGAGATATCGGTTCAGTCTTACCAGTATCGCTCCTCCTTCCATGGGTCACCCCTCATGTTATAACCCCTTTGCTCCCAGAAGCCCGGCACATCCTCATCAATCAATTCTATACCCCACACATACTTGGCACTCTTCCAGGCGTAGAGCTTTGGAACTATAAGCCTGAGTGGGTAGCCGTGTCTCAGAGGTATGGGTTTTCCATACATTTTATAGGCCAGTATGCTGTCCTCTTCGTAGAGGTATTGGAGTGGTAAGTTTGTGGTGTATCCTTCCAGACAGTGAACCATAACATACCTTGCGGTGGGCTTTGGCTTTGCAAGGCTGAGTATGTATGAGGTCTGCACACCTTCCCATTCTATCTCCTTTACGCTCCATCGCGTAACGCAGTGAAAGTCCGCTATGAGCTCTACAGAGGGTAGTTTTAGGAGCTCTTCGTAGGTAAGCTCAAGGGGATTCTCCACAAGACCGAACACTCTGAAGCGATAACCCTTAACATCCCAGCTGGGGATTTCCTCTACTATGTCATAGACTATGGGCGCAGATATCCATCTCTGACCGGGCGGAAGCCTGTCTTCCTTGAGGTTTATGGGGCTAACAATAATTTTTTTCTCCATGCTCTTTTATTATAGGCTTTAACTTCCACCATTCACTGCTTTCTGTCATCCTGACTTGACAATAAATAAGTAATCGCTTACTATATAAATCATGTTTTACATATCAAGGGTAAGCATACCCTTTTTCTTTCTGGCTATATCTGATCTTCTTTACTCTTTGATAATCAAGAGCCTTCAGCTTGACCAAAAAGCCGTTTGGATAGTTGCGGTTTTTGGCTTTGTGGCCCATACCATAATGTCCGCCATGTATCAGATAGTTCCCAACTCTCAGGGCAGGCCTCTCGGACTTCAGTGGCTTTCCTACCTGGTCTTTGTCCTCAGTTTCCTTGCCTCTCTTCTTTTTTACTCTTTCCAGACGCTCCACGCAAGCCTCTTATATGCCTTTGCCTCTTTACTCTTTACAGTAAACATACTGATATCCGTAAGAAACTGGCAACCTGTAACTGTTAAGTTCCTTGGTCTTGGCACCTTCTACCTTCTTCTTGCCAGCATTTTTCTTCTTCTTTCAGAACTTGGCTATCTTCCCCTTGCACTTGCAGTGCATACGCTTACTCTGGGTTTTATGTTAAATGTGGTTGTTGGTGTTGAGCTTGCGTGGATACCCATGCTTTATATGGAACCTCTCAACATAGTCCTGAGTAGAAGGCTTTTCTACCTGAGCCTTTTATACCTTCCTCTTTTTCTTCTAAGCCTTTATTTCCTTAACTACAGGCTTGTTTCCCTCGCAAGCCTTCTAGTGCTTGCTTTTGCTGGATACTTTCTATACATACTCTACTCGGTATTTTCCAGAAGACGCATGCCTAAGGAGATTCCCCTTGTGGTAAGGTATTTTCTCTTGGCCCTCATCATATTGCCCTTCGGTCTTCTTCTCGGCTCTATAATGGCAGGTGAGGGACTTGTTTCCTTTCTTCTTCCCATACATTTTGACCTTCTAATTTACGGCTTTACTGGAATAACCATAATGGGCGGGCTTGCACACCTCTATCCGAGGATTGTTTACAACTGGAGGTTCTCTGGAATACGGGGGATTTCCATATCAGACCTTCTTGATGAAAAGGCTCTGAGAAGAATTCTCCCCTTATTACCTTTCAGCCTTTCATGGATGGTCTTTGCAGATGCTTATGGCAAGCCCATTTCTTTCTTCTCAAACTTTCCTTATCTAATTCTCTGGCTGTATTTTATGGTGTCAGTCCTCATAAAATCCCTTCTTTTCAGACCTACCAGCTAAAATCTCTCCCCAGATACACTTCTCTCACATCCTCCCTCTCGCTCACCTCGTGGGGCTCACCCTCTGCAAGTATCATACCATCGCTTATTATGTATACCCTGTCCACCATCCTTATAGTTTCCCTGACGTTATGGTCTGTTATGAGAACTCCTATGTTCTGATGTTTGAGGCTCATAATCATGGACCTTATGTCTGAGAGCATTATGGGGTCTATACCGGTGAAGGGTTCATCAAAGAAGATGTATCTTGGCCTGGGTATCAGGGACCTTGCCACTTCAAGCCTTCTCTTCTGACCCCCTGAGAGCCTCCCCGCCTTTTGATTCCTGAGCTCCCAGAGCCCAAAGTCTGCAAGAAGCTCCTCTGCTCTCACAAGCTGTGATTCTCTTCCCTCTTCAAAAAACTCAAGGAATATGAGGAGGTTCTCAAGGACTGTAAGGTCTTCAAAGGTTGTATGCTCCTGAGGAAGGAAGGTTATTCCCTTTCTTGCCCTTTTATGGGCTGGTAGATGGGTTATATCTTCACCCTCAAGCTCTATCCTCCCGCCATCAACGGGTAAAAACCCCACAAGGCAGTTAAAGAGCGTTGTTTTACCGGCACCGTTTGGACCAAGAAGCCCCACTATCTCTCCTCTTCTAAGCTCAAGGTCTACCCCTCTTAAAATTTCCCTTTTTCTAAAGCTCTTTTTTATCTCCCTTGCAACCAGCACCTTAAAGATTTTAAACTATTGGCATGATACCCATAAAGGATGTCAACCCTCACAGGAGCTTTCCTGTGGTAAACCTTGGCATCATACTTACCTGTTCCGTTGTGTGGCTTTATGAAGTAAGCCTTTCTGATGAGAGGTTGAATCTTTTTATATATTACTACGGGCTTGTCCCTGCCGACCTTTTTGAAAGACCTCAAACGCTTCTCACACACATGTTCCTCCACGGAAGCTGGCTCCACATAATAGGCAACATGTGGTTTCTCTGGGTATTTGGGGACAATGTGGAGGACAGAATGGGCAGGCTCAAGTATCTTCTTTTCTATATTCTGTCAGGACTAGGCGCGGCTCTAATTCAGATGCTTGTCAGCCTGCTTTTTGGCGGGGCCGAAATTCCTATGGTGGGTGCCAGTGGTGCCATAAGCGGTGTTCTTGGTGCATATCTCTGGATGTTTCCCCATGCCCGCATACTCGCCCTTGTTCCCATTTTCTTTTTTCTTACCTTTATGGAGCTTCCTGCAGTCTTCTTCATAGGCCTGTGGATACTCATACAGGTCATAAACGGGCTCATAACCCTCCCCCTTATGGGTGTTGGAGGCGTGGCATGGTTTGCCCACATAGGAGGGTTTGTGGTAGGTTATTTGCTTGCCAAGAAAATGTTCAGGAGAAGATGGTATTAAATTGAAAAAGACCAAACGAATGGTTACTAAAGGACCTGAACCGTATATTTTGAATATTCAAAAGTAAGCGTGAACTTGTTTATCATTTTGCCCTCTACTTCTGCCACAGGATACATGAATTCATTAAGAAATTCCCCGCTTGACATGGGCGGCTTCAGTTGAAAATCTCTTGCATAGTTGAAAGCGACCCAGTGCACATCCCATCCACCAAACATAAAGTTTCTAATTCTCTTCACCTTTGGGTGATTCAGGTCAAGTTTCTCTTCAAGCATAAGCTTCCTTACATCTGCAGGGTCTGCAGGTATCCATTTTCCCAGATAAAATTCTGCTCTGCAGTGCTGCGCTTTTGTAGCGTCTCCCTGAACCTTTGATATGCCCTCTGAAAGCTTGGAGGTTAAAACTCTTAAACCAAAAATCTCTCTTGCAGGAATGCCTGAGGCTCTGCACAGGGCAACAAATAGAGAATTTATGTCTGTGCATTTTCCTCCAAAGTATCCGCTCTCCAACATGCTCTTTACGTCTCCAACACCACAACCAAGAACTTTCGGGTCTCTAAAAGTGTTTTCAACTACCCAGTCGTATATTGCCTTCGCCTTCTGTAAATCTGTCTTTGCCCCCTTCGTTATTTTATCTGCATACTCCTTTACTATACCATCCGTCTGTATATGTTGTGTTGGTTTAAGGTAAAAAGCTACGTCTTCTGGTATTTTTGTATTATTAGAGGGTAAGGTTTTCCAGTTTATGCTATCTCTATTCCAGATTTCAACATAAAAACTTACTTCGGCAAACTTTTTCTCTGAACCACTTTGAAATTCTAAATACACGATGGGCGCCTGGTATACATCGTCTTTTGTCAGAAGAACCTTCGAAGCGTTAGTCTCTATTTCCAAATCAACCAGTCTCTGGTAAGTTGCGTTCGTAGGAGCTGGAACCCACAGCCTTGTGGTGTCTTTAAAAGCCAGATTTGTAGAGTAAGTAAGTTTCAAACTTTTTCTGTCCCTTAATCCTGTGCCTGATGTTGTTCTGACTGGTATGGAAATGAGTGCAAGTCCGTAAGCAGCTCCTTTTAAGAAGGTTCTCCTGTCCATTTTTGACCTCCTTCTGGATTCGATTTCACGATTAATATACGGCGGTCCATTGTATGTATCATCAGATTTATTCAAAGTATTTGGAGAAATTATTTGAAAATTTTGTAACTTTGTTACAGACAATAAAAAATAGTCTTTCCATAATCTAAATAAAACTCCACAAGGAGGTGCTGTCATGAAAAAGTTTGTAGCCATAGGAGTCATGGCAGGTCTCAGTCTTGCACTGGCAGAAGCCTTTAAAGTAGCTCCTGAAAAATACAGGAGCTGGAACCATGTAAAAAGCATGGTTATATTTGACCAGAAGCATCCCCTCTTTAACCCCTTCAGCGGTGTTCATCATGTTTACGTAAACGATAAGGGGCTGGAGACCATCAAGAAGGACGGGAAAAGAAACTTCCCCGATGGAACGGTCATAGCTATAGTTTTCTACGAACATGTGCCGGACAACGGAGCCTATGTAGAGGGTGCAAAGAGGATAGAGGCTTTTATGGTTAAGGACAGTAAGAAGTATAAGTCTACAGATGGCTGGGGATATTATGGTTATGATGGTAAGGGGAACAATCTGGTAAAGGACATGGCAAAGGACTGTCATGCCTGTCACGCTCAGGTTAAGGACAGAGACTTTGTCTTTTCTGTTTGGACTAAATAGAACCTATGGGCGGGTTATTCCTGCCCGCCTTTTGAGAGCTTCATGGTCTTTAATTAGCAACCTACCTCTGCAGAGCTCTATAAGTCCATCCCTTTCAAGCTCCTTTAAGACTCTGCTGACCACTACCCTCACACTTCCCACATCTCTGGCTATCTCCTCGTGAGTTTTTTGAATAAAACTCCTTCCTTCAGCTTCTGAAAGTAGATAGTTTATGAGCCTCTCTTCAACCCTTTCTGACACCATTGAATTGAGCATACCCGTCACGGAGAGCAAATTCTCTGAAAGGACATTCATGAAAAGGCTCCTCCACAAGTGGTTTTCCTCAAACCATCTCAGAGCAAGGTCGCCAGGAACCATGAAAATCAGGGAGTTTTCTTCAGCCCTTGTGTAAGCCGGGTATTCATTACCTGAATAAACTGTAATCATGGCAAGCATGCACATCTGACCGGGCTTTACCCTGTAGAGGGTTAGCTCCCTGCCTGAGTCAGATATAAGGTAAACCTTCAGCTCACCTTCCTTTACGAATGGCACGGCGGGACAGAGACTTCCTTCAGAAAAGAGCAATGACCCTTTATCAATCTTTACTGGATGAAACATCCCCTCCAGAAGACTCTCTACTTTTTCCAACCACATGCCTTAAAATATAAGGTATGACACCCTTCTTCACCGAAAAAGCTCCCAAGCCCATAGGTCCCTATTCTCAGGCAATTTCGGCGGGTGGATTTCTATTTCTGTCGGGTCAGATAGGCATTGACCCTGACACGGGAAAGCTCAGAGAAGGCTTCAAAGAGCAGGCAAGGCAGGTCTTTGAGAACATAGATGCAATTCTGCAGTCCGCGGGCATAGACAGAAGTAGAATTGTGAGAGTTGTAGTGTATCTGAAGGATATGGGACTTTTCAGAGAGTTTAACACCCATTACGAAGAATATTTCAGAGATGTTCCTGTAAAGCCTGTGAGAACTACAGTTGAGGTGAGTGGTCTCCCACTTGGCGCCCTTCTTGAGGTTGAGGTAACTGCACTTATGGACAAAGAGAGATAACTTAATAACCATGATACCCTCCGACCTTGAACCACCACACGATGAACTTGCAGAAAGAGCAGTTCTGGGTGCAATAATAGCGGACCCGGAAACAATGCCCACCGTGCTTGAGTATCTGAAAGAAGAGGATTTCTACCTTGAAAACCACAGACTGCTCTTTTCTCTGCTTTATAAGGTATGGGAAGATAAGGGCAAAGACTGGGATGACATAGTTTTGCGGGAGTATATAGAAAAGAGAGGTCTTAAGGAAAGGCTGGACATGGGCCTCATCTATGCCCTTGTGGAGGAGGCAGCAACGGGTAGCCTTCTTGAGGAAGCCATAAGGAATGTGAAGGAAAAATCTGGTCTCAGACGCCTTATGGACCTATCTCTCAGCGTGCTTAAGGGTATAAAGGAGGAGCCGGACCTTGAAAACCTTCTCGAGCTCCTCAATACAAGGCTCATAGAAATATCAGAAAAACAGCTTGTAAGCCACTACTGGCATATAAGAGACGTGGCAAGGGATGTGATTGATATAATAGAGAAGCACAGAAAGCAGGAAAAGCTCATAACAGGGAGGGCTACAGGTTTTCTTGACCTTGATACCTTGACCACTGGCTTTCATCCCTCTGACCTTGTTATAGTGGCCGCAAGGCCCGGCATGGGCAAGAGCAGCTTCATGCTTTCCATGGCCATAAACATGGCCATGCAGGAGAAGGTGCCAGTGGTCATATACTCCCTTGAGATGAGCAAAGAGCAGCTCGTTATGAGAGCCCTTTCAGTGCTTTCTGATGTCCCTCTTCAGAATATAAGGAGAGGTTTTATAAACGAAGAGGACAGAAACAGGCTTATATCCGCTGCCCTTGACCTTTCAAGGTGTGAGATATACATAGACGATACACCCGGACTCTCCACCACCGACGTCAGGATAAAGACCAGAAAGCTCAAAAAGGAAAAGGGCGTGGAAGTGGTCTTTGTAGACTACCTTCAGCTACTGAGACCTCCAGCAAGAAGAGCATCCAGGCAGGAGGAGGTGGCTGAAATCTCAAGAAACCTCAAGGCTCTGGCAAAGGAACTTTCCATGCCAGTCATTGCCCTTGCCCAGCTCTCCCGTCAGGTAGAACACAGGTCTGATAAAAGGCCCCAACTGGCAGACCTCAGGGAGTCTGGACAGATTGAACAGGACGCTGACCTTATAATCTTCATACACAGACCCGAATACTACAAAAGGAACCCTTCTCCAGAAGAGCTTGGGGTTGCGGAAATCATAGTGGCAAAGCAGAGACAGGGTCCTACTGGAATAGTAAAGGTTGCTTTCCTCAAAGATACAGCCAGCTTTAAACCCCTTCTGGCTGGCTTCTCTCCTGCTGTGGAAAGTTATGAACCTGAGCCTGAGGATTTTTCAGAGGAGGAGCTTGACCTGGACTTTTAGCTTATAATCTTCCTGATGCTCAGCATGACAGGTTATGGCTCAGGAACCTTTGAAAACGATAAATGGATGGTCAATGTATTTGTGAGAAGTCTGAACGGCAAAGCTCTGGAAATCTTCATAAAGTCCAACTACAATCTCATGTCTCTTGAATTTTCAATGAGAAAACTGGTAAAGGAGTATGTAAGAAGGGGAACTATCAACCTTCACGTTGAGGTAAAGAGAAAGGAAATAATTGAACCCGTGAGTCTGGAAACCCTGTTTACCAACATAAACTTCTTCAAGATATTGAGGGAGAAGCTGAGCCTGAGTGTAAGCGATGACACCATACTTCAGCTTGCCGCAAGGTTCTCCGAATTTCCCAAGGAAGAGATAGACCCTGCCCTTGAGGAAGCCATTTCCTGCGCACTGACGGATGCTCTCAAAGAGCTTCTTAACAGAAGAGCGGAAGAGGGAGAGCACATAAGAAGAGATATGGAAGATAGACTTGCAAAGATTGAGAGCCTGCTTCAGGAGATAATGAACAGCAGACAAGAAGTTTATGAGAAGGTAAAAAAGAGAGTAATGGAAAAGGCAAGAGAACTTGGACTTTCTGAAGACAATGCCCTTGTGCTCAATGAAATCGCCCTTATACTCTCCAAAATGGATGTGGAGGAAGAGATAACGAGGTTTAGAGCTCACCTGAGCAAAAGCAGGGAGCTTTTTAAATCACAGGATGATGTGGGAAGAAAGCTGGAGTTTCTCTTTCAGGAGATGCACCGCGAGATAACCACCCTTTCCAACAAACTGCCAGACCTTTCGCCTCTGGCGGTGGAGATAAAGACGGAGATTGACAGGCTCAAGCAACAGGTGGCAAACGTGGAGTAAGTGATATAATATATATACCTTAGCGGGCGTAGCTCAGTGGTGGAGCGGCTGCTTGCCATGCAGCAGGTCGCGGGTTCGAGTCCCGTCGCCCGCTTTTAGGCAACGTGGCCGAGCGGCTAGGCGAGGGACTGCAAATCCCTTCTACGGCGGTTCGAATCCGCCCGTTGCCTCAAAAAGGTAAAAATTAAGGAGGTTTTTTATGCCCAACACGAAGCAGGCTGAAAAGCGTATGAGAAGAGACGCAAAGAGGAGAATAAGAAACAGGTATCATCTCTCAAAGATGAAAACCTACATAAGAAAGTTCAGAAGAATGGTGGAGGCCGGTCAGTTGGAGGAAGCTAAAGAGTTTTTGCCTGAAGTGGTAAGTATCATCTACCACACGGCGTCCAAAGGTGTTATACACAAAAACGAGGCAGCAAGGAGAGTTTCAAGGGTTAGCCTTCTTCTCAACAAGGCCCTTCAGAAGGTTCAGGGGCAGGTAAGCTAAAGGCTCTTTAAGCAGCAGTAAAAGCGCCCAGTATAGTAGAATAGCAAGCGGTATAGCATAGAGTGTTTCATAGGGAGAAGGGTTTATAACAATAAGGAAAAGAGACATAAGGATAGTTGCAAGAAGGGTCTTTAAAAGTGTATTGGCATAATCCCGTGTCTCCAGACTTTTGTCTTTCCATAGGTAAAGAAGAAGGCTAAACCCAACGAGAGATGAGCTGGCGGTTCCAAGGGCAAGACCTACAACACCGAGCTTAAAGAGGAAGGCAAATATAAAAGCGAGAAGGCCTTCCGCAGTAATCGCAAAGAGTGAAGACAGGACTGGAGTTCTGGTATCTCCCTTTGCAAAGAAAACACTTGACAGCACCTTTTGAAGAGAAAAGAACAGAAGACCAAGCGAATACACTGCAAGCACCTTACTGGCTATGGCTATATCTTCCTCTGAGAACTTGCCCCTTCCGTAGAGCAGGGCTATTATCTGACGGGAAAGCACAAGTAGACCACCAGTAGCTGGAATAGAAAGCAGGGTTATAAACCTGAAGGCAAGGGTTATGTTCTTTCTGGGGTCATGCCCGCCGGATAGAATAGAAAGAAGAGAGTTTGCCATACCTACCGAGAGAGCACCCAGCGGAAGTTGAAATATTCTGTTGGCAAAGTAAAGGTAGGATATGGCACCGAGGGTCAGAAAAGAGGCAAGAAAGGTGTCTATGAAAAAAGAGAGCTGGGCAACGCCAAAGCCCATAAGGGCAGGCAGAAGCCTTTTCAGAAGAAGGTGCAGGTCTGCATCTCTCTGAAAGGTCAGTCTGGGAATGAGTCCCTGAGAGATGGCTGATGGGATGTGAAAAAGTAGCTGAGCAAAACCTCCCACAACCACTCCTATAACAAGAGCCATATAACCAAGGCTGTGGGCAGTAAGGGCTATACACACAGCCATCACTATGTTAAAAACGGCCTGAGCAAAGGCAGGAACAAAAAAGACCCCCCTTGTATTGAGCACGGCCATGAAAAAGGCGCTCAGCCCTACAAAAAAGAGATAGCTAAACAGAAACCTTGCCATAAACACAGCCAGCTCAAAGTAGCTCTTTTCCACCACACCGGGGGCTATAAGCCTTATAACCCACTCTGCAAAGATTATGCCGGTAAGGGTCACCAGCAGGTTAAAGAGCGTGTAGTAAGTAAAGACAGAGTTGAGAAGAGGTCTCTCAGTGCCCTCTTTTAATCTCTGGGCAAAGATGGGAACAAAGGCGGCGTTAAAGCCGCCCTCTCCAAAGAGCCTTCTGAAGGTGTTGGGAAGCCTGAAGGCTACAAAGAAGGCGTCGGTAATCTGAGAAACCCCAAAGTAGTAGGCTATCATGGCATCCCTTACATATCCAAGAATTCTACTCAGAAGGGTGGCTGTGGAGAATGAAACAGAGTGTCTAAGGAGAGCCATCTGCAAAGTTCCAGACTTTACTGGGTTCGTAGCCTTCGCAGGGGAAAAAGGTTCTGTGAGCGGGATTGTCTCGTGAAGGGGTAGCATAAACCTCACCGTAATTTTCTAAATTTGCACACTCTAAAATTGTAGGATTTGCATTATTAAACTTTTCCTGAATGGTTTTCAGCAACTCCTCTAAATCTACAAAGACAGATAGACCGCACATCTTACATGCTAACTCCTCTATTACTCGCCCACTCCTATCAATGGCTCGCTTCCTGAAAAGTTTAGGTTTGCTTACAAAATAGGGGTATGCATCCCACCAATCCCTCTCAAATCTATAGTAAACTCTACCCTTTTTCTCTTTACTGCTGTTTAGTATCTTCTTCGGGCAGATATCCTTTATAGTATCCACAACTCTGTGAATATCCGGTTCTATTTTACCCTCTCTTTTCAAATCTTCCAATTGCTTTATATACTCATACCTGGCGCACATATTTTGTATTACTCTATTATTTTGTGAGGTAAGGGTGGAAGTATAAGTCCTGCCTCTCTCTTTAGCATATCCACAACATGTCTGATGTATGGGTATACAAGGAGCAATCCAGAGTTTTTTGCATAAGCATTCAAGACATTCTTATGTGGTATTTCTCCTTCCTTGACTTTCAATGTGAGTAAATAGGAAATTCTAATGTCTAATCTTTTCCCAGATACAGAAAATGTCTCCGCATATGTATATGCAAACTCAACCCGTGATTCAGATCTAGTAAATGTCCTTACAGAGAGGTCTACATCTACATTTACTTCAACTTTTTCATCATCTTCGGAGGGCACATCTGACAAAAACTCCAACTTGCGAAGCCTTACAGATTCTATTTCAATACGCTCCAGAAAGTTTCTAAGCGACTCTTTTAACTTCTCTTTACTACGCCGCATACAACAATTCTCGCTCAGTCAGATAGATTGGAGTGTAGTCGTATTCCGTTACGATCTTGGGTTCGGATTTTATTGAATCAGTATAAGCACGCCTGAAGGTGTAAAACTCATCAAGTTCAATAAGTTTCCTGAAATTCCTGTCAAACATTTTCACAAATTTCTTGTATACTCTAAGAGCCTCTTCTGAGCTGTCAGGTCTTGGTAGGTATATATCCCCAGGGGGCACTTTATATCCTCCATTCCCCTTCTCCAAAACCCTCACAGTTTCGTATGTGTCATACCTGCGCTCACACAGCCAGAGAACACCCCGATTAAACAATTCCTTTAGTGGTTTAACACCCCTCAAATATTCTGCAGTCAATTCAGGCTCAAGCTCAAGGAGAAACCAGTGTTCGCCCTCTTCCAGACTTTTCACCCACAGCAAGTAAAGACTTCCGTCGGTGGATACTAGCTCTACGGGTGTATCTATGACGCTCAGAGGCACGAAGTGCCCTGCGAATTTACCCTCTATGTTTATTCTTTCCTTCTCCCAGATATATCTCACCTTCTGCACCTCTTTTTTCCCAATGCCGGAGGCGGGAGTCGAACCCGCACGCCCTCACGGGCACTGCCCCCTCAAGACAGCGCGTCTGCCAGTTCCGCCACTCCGGCTCAGATGGTATATTATACACCATGGCTCTGGATTTGCCAAGACTTTACGCCATAACCGACAGCAGGAGATATCCGGATATGCTCCGGAGGTTAGAAAAAGCCCTCAAAAAGGGTATAAGGATGGTTCAGTTAAGAGAAAAGGAGATCTCGGGGCTTGAATACTACAGGCTGGCTTTGAAGGTGAGAGAGCTCACGGGAGAATACGGAGCAATGCTTTTTATAAACGACAGGGTGGACATAGCTCTTGCGGCGGGTGCGGACGGCGTCCATCTGCCTGAGAAGGGACTTCCACCCAGTGTGGTAAAGAGGATAGCACCCCAGCTTATAGTGGGATACTCGGCGCACACTCTGGAAGGGGCTCTGTGGGCTCAGGAGGAGGGTGCAGACTTTATTACCTTCAGCCCCATCTTTAGAACCCAGTCCCACCCCGAGGCTGAGCCACTGGGACTTATGGCTCTGAAAGAGGTCTCTCAGAAGCTTTCCATACCCGTTTACGCCCTTGGAGGCATAACATGGGAAAAAATTAAACTCTGTTACAGAAATGGTGCCTACGGCGTTGCTGGCATAGGTCTTTTCTTTGACCATGTTGATAGTGATTGGGGGTCCCACGGGTAGCGGAAAGTCGGAGGTCTGCTGTCTCCTTGCTCAGAGGCTTGGTGGGGAAATAATCAGCGCAGACTCCATGTGCGTATACAGGCATATGGATATAGGGACTGCAAAGCCTTTGGAGTGTATGGAAAAGGTCCCACATCATCTTGTGGATGTGGTAGAACCCGGCCAGGTCTTCGATGCCAAACTCTTTGAGGAGCTGTCTCTGAAGGCCCTGCAGGACATAAGAGCCAGGGGTAAAGTTCCCATAGTATGCGGTGGCACATACCTCTATCTGCAGGCACTCCTGCATGGCATTGAGGATACGCCACCACCTGACTGGAAGCTGAGAGGCAGACTGTATGAAATAGCTGAGAAAAAAGGTAGTGAGCATCTACACAGAAAGCTAAGAGCTGCCGACCCCCTCTATGCCAACAAAATATCACCGAGGGATACAAGAAGAATAGTGAGGGCTCTTGAGGTTTTCATAAACTCTGGCAGACCCTTCTCCTCCTTCCATCACTGGGACAGACCAAGGCTGGATTTTGCCGGCTTTTATCTGAGCTGGAGCTGGGAGAGCCTCTCCAGAAGGTTAGAAGAAAGGGCATCAAGAATGCTACAGAAGGGGCTTGTGGAAGAGATAAAAAAGCTCCTTAAGATGGGTTTTGAAAGCTTTCTCACTTCTCCGCAGGCTATAGGATACAAGGAGTTTATACCCTGTGTGAAGGGCGAAAAGCCCCTTCAGGAGTGTCTTTTACACATGATAAAAAATACAAAAGAATACGCAAAAAGACAGACAAGATGGTTTAGAAGGCAGGGCTGGAAGAAGGTAAACATGGATGTGCTCGGGATTGAAGGGGCTGTGGGGGAGATTCTGAGCAACTTGACTTTCTTCGTTAAGGCTATAAAATGATGCCTATGGAACCACTTCAGCTCATGGCGATGATAGCCAGTGTAGTTGCAGTTGTGGGCTTTGCCACCACACTCATAAATAAACGCATAGACGAACTGAGCAAAAGGGTTGATGACAGCAACAGGCGAATAGATGAACTTAAAGAGGATATAAGAGAACTCAGGAAGGATATGAAAGAAGTGCTCAGAATACTCTATAGAGAAGAGCCTGCCTAGAAAAAATAGTCACACCTCCGTCCCACCCAGCACCATAGACCTTATCCTCAGAGTGGGCTGTGCGTCGGTGACGGGCACCCCCTGTCCATCCTTTCCGCAAGTCCCTATGCTCCATCCAAGGTCTGAGCCTACCGCATCCACATCCATAAGAGCCTTTGGACCATTACCTATAAGAGTTGCAGACCTTATGGGGTATGTGATTTTCCCATTCTCTATCATATATCCTTCCATCACCTCAAATACGAAGTCTCCGGTGACCGTGTTTACCTCTCCTCCTCCCATCTTTACCACAAGAATGCCCTTTTTAGTGTCTGCTATTATGTCTTCTGGGTTGTCCCTTCCGGGTGCTATGTAGGTGTTGGTCATCCTGACAATGGGAATATGGGCGTAGCTCTGTCTTCTGCCGTTTCCAGTAGATTCTCTACCTTCCTTCATTGCCGTTAGCCTGTCATACATATAACCAACCAGATAGCCCTCCTGAATGAGCACAGTTTTCTGTGCGGGCACGCCCTCGTCGTCCACTGTAAAGGAGCCGTTGTGGTTCTCAAGAGTGGCATCATCTATTACGGTTATGAGCTCGCTGGCCACCTTCTGCCCCAGCTTTCCCCTGTAGACAGAAAGCCCCTTCTGCACAAGGTCCGCCTCAAAGCCGTGCCCCACAGCCTCGTGTATCATGGTTCCACCTGCCTGAGAAGCAAGCACCACCGTGAAAGTCCCGGCGGGTGCAGGCTTTGCACTCAGCATAAGAATGGCTCTCTCTGCAGCCTTCCTTGCCACCTCTTCTGGGCTCACCCTTTCAAAGAGCTCAAAGCCCCCTCTTATGCCTGCGGATTCATAGCCTCTCTGCATTATACCGTTCTGAGCAGCCACCACATCTGTGTAGAATACAACCCTCTTCTGAGTATCCTCCGCAATCTCACCAAGGCTGTTTATTACCATTATCTCCCTGGTCCTGTCCATTAGCACCACAGTGACCTGTCTTATTTTTTCTCCATAGCTTCTGGCAGATTCGTTTGCCCTCTGTAGAAACTGAACCCTGTAGTTTATATCTTCTTCGTCCGGGTCTATTACCAGCTCTGTCCAGCCAACTACGCGTTTCTGTCCCACTTTGACTGGTCCATGCCCAAGGCCTCTTGCAAGAGTTCTGACAATCTCCATCATGTTTTCAAAGGTTGGCTCGGTGGTGTATCCGTAGTGAGTCTTTCCATCCTTTATGAGCCTTATACCCACGCCCTCGTCTATTCCCCACTGAACCTTTTCTATCTTGTTGTCCTCAAGATGCATCCTGCAGAGTCGCACCCGCTCGTAGAAAATCTCACCATACTCTCCGCCCTGAGACAGGAGGTTGGAAAGAAGAAAGCTGGATTTTTCTTTGAGTGTATCCTTAACCATTCTGAACCTCCAGAGAGTTAAAAATATATGCTAAAATCTTATACCATGGGTGTAAAAATAGACATAAACAGCGTGCAGAGGGATATGTTTATTGAACACAACGGCATGCCACACAGAGTGCTGGATTACGAGCATGTAAAGCCCGGCAAGGGTCAGGCTTTTGTGAGGGTCAAAGCAAAGAACATGCAGACGGGCAACGTAATTGAAATAACCTACAAGTCCTCTGACGCTATTGAGCTTGCAGATTTTGAACAGGTCTTTGCAGAGTATTCATACAGCGATGGAGACTACTATTACTTTGTGAGCCAGACCACCTACGAGATGGTGCCCGTGCCAGCAGACAGCATAAAGGAAGAGGTAAAGTTTCTCAAAGAGGGTATGACGGTGGTGGTCTTTTTCTACAAGGGACAGCCCATTGGGATTGAGCTACCCAAGCAGGTGGAGCTTGCGGTGGTGGAGACAGAACCTGCCTTCAAGGGTGATACGGCGGCTGGTGGTTCAAAGCCAGCAAAACTGGAGACAGGTGCAGTGGTGCAGGTGCCCTTCTTTGTGAAGGAGGGGGACATAGTAAAGGTGGATACTCGCACTGGTGCCTATATAGAAGTGGTAAAGAGAGCCTGATGGACAAAGATTTTGTAAAGGAAATAATAAACCTCGTCAAGGGAAGCGATATAAAACAGCTTACTATAGAGGCAGAGGGCTTCAAACTTTTCATAGAAACCCATCAGAAAGAAGTGCTACAGAGGGTGGTTGAAACACCTTACAAAGAGGTTCGTTATCAGGAGGTCATACCTTCCACTGAGGAGGTTCCTCAGGAAAACCTCCATGTGATAAAGAGCCCTCTTGTGGGCACCTTTTACAGGTCTCCATCCCCTGGGGCTCCGCCCTTTGTGGAGGTGGGTGATATGGTATCCCCCGGTCAGGTGCTATGCATAATAGAAGCCCTTAAGGTGATGAACGAGATAGAAAGCGATGTGAGAGGAAAGGTTATAAAAATCCTTGTGGAAAACGGTGAAACAGTTGAATACGGACAGCCTCTGTTTATCATAGACACAAGCGCCTAACATGGAAGAAAAAAGCATCAGTCTCAGGCTTTCTGAGCTTGAGCATACCTATATGGCAAAGACAAGCAACGGTGAGCTTATGGTGGGTGAGCAGGGCTTCAGACCCATGGAGCTACTTCTGGCCGCCCTTGCAGGCTGTAGTGGTGTGGATATTTCCCAGATACTGAAAAAGAAAAGGCAGGAGGTAAGGGACATACAGATTGATGTGAAGGGCACAAGAAGGGATGAATATCCAAGGGTTTACGAGAAGATAAGCCTCAGATACAGGGTTTACGGGAAAAATGTCAAAGAAAAGGCTGTGGAAGAAGCCATAAGACTTTCTGTTGAGAAATACTGCAGTGTTTATGCCATGCTGAGTAAGGCGTGTCACATTGAGGTGAGCTTTGAGGTGGTCAATGAGGCTTGAAAACTTCTGGAAAAAGGGGAAAAAGGCTCTACTTTCTTACATGATGGTGGGCTATCCTGACTACCATACATCTCTTGAGGCCTTCAGAGTTCTTCTAAAAGAAGGAACAGATATACTGGAGATAGGCTTTCCCTTCTCTGACCCTGTGGCAGATGGACCCACCATACAGACAGCCCATGAAGTCGCTCTTGGGAAAGGCATAAAATCAGAGCATGTTTTCAGACTTTCTGCCACTCTCAGAGAGGAATTTCCAGAAAGGCCCTTTCTCCTTATGACTTACTACAATCCCATGTTCCGCATGGGTATTGAAAAATTCTGCAAAAGGGCAAAAGAAAGCGGTATTGACGGCTTTATAGTGCCCGACCTTCCACCGGAGGAGGGTGGTGAGCTAAAAGATGTATGTTCCACCCTTGATCTTTCTGTGGTCTTTCTGGCTTCGCCCACGAGCACTGAAAAAAGACTCAGGCTAATATGTGAAAGCTCTGACCATATGGTATACTTCGTATCCCTTACTGGAACTACGGGGGTGAGAGATGAGCTCCCTATGCACAGGCTCAAGGAAAGTCTGAGCCTCTACAGGTCCGTCTGTAAAAAGCCTGTCGTGGTGGGCTTTGGTATATCCAAGCCAGAGCAGGCAGGGGAGGTGTCCGCCATTGCCGATGGGGTAGTTGTAGGCAGTCATTTTGTAAGGCTTGCTGGCAGGGGGGACCTTGAGGGGCTTTCAAAAAGCGTAAGAATCATAAAGGAAGCCGTTGAAGGTGTAAAATATTAGACCCATGCTCTTCTGGAGGAAGTCTGAAGAAGAAAAGCTTGCAGAAAAGGGAGACAAGAATGCCATACTTGCCCTCATAGAAAAGGGGAAGAGGGAAAAGGCCATTGAAATACTGGAAAAGTTTAAGGAAAACCCTGAGCTGAGGGGACTTCTCTTCAGGCTTTACATGGAAGAGGGAAAATATTACTATGCCTACCAGCTTATAGAACACTACGACCCTGAACTTGCCACAGCAAAGGAGAAAGCTCTCATATACGAAAGGGTTGGGGAGCTGGAAAAGTCTGCAAGAGAATATTCAAAGCTCGGGGACTGGGAGAGCCTCAAGAGGGCTGGACTTTTAATGTGGCAGGCAAAAAGGCCAGAAGAAGCCCTTGAGCTTTTAAACCGCTCGCTCAAACTTGCTCCAGCTCTAAAGAGGCAGGAAGTAGAGGAAAGTATAAGAAACATTCAGGAAGAGCTTGGTTTAATACAGAAGGAAACCCTTCTTGAAAAGCTCAGGAAGGGGCTTAAAAAAACCAGAGAGGCGGTAGAGTTTGGCATACTTTTTGCAGGAAGGAAGATAGATGATGAGCTCTTTGAGGAGCTGGAAGAAAAGCTCATAAGGGCGGATGTGGGAGCAAAGACTTCTCTGCAGCTCGTGGAGGAGCTCAGAAAGGAAGCAGTAAGGAGAAACCTCAAAACTTCAGACCAGCTCTCTGGACTCCTAAAGCAAGCTCTTCTTTCGCAGATAGTAAAGTGTGAAGCAACCCTCAGAGAGCCTCACGAGGGAACCAGCCTTTATCTTTTTCTCGGCGTAAACGGCTCAGGCAAGACTACCACCATAGGAAAGCTGGCTCACAGGTTTGTGAAAGAGGGCAGAAAGGTTTTGCTTGTGGCAGGGGATACCTTCAGGTCTGCAGCAATAGAACAGCTTGAGGTGTGGGCTCAGAGGAGCGGTGCGGACATATTCAAAAAGCAGGAGGGCGCAGACCCCGCCTCTGTGGTATACGAAGCTCTGCAGAAAGTAAAGGAAGAGGGATATCAGGTGGTGCTGGTAGACACTGCCGGCAGGCTTCATACAAAAGAGCCTCTTATAAGGGAACTGAGAAAGGTAAGGGATGTTATAAAGAGATTTCTGCCAGAGGAGCCCACAGAGACTCTTCTGGTTCTTGATGCCACTATAGGCCAGAACTCCATACAGCAAGCAAAAGTTTTCAAGGAAGCGGTTGAAGTTACAGGTCTTGTGCTTACAAAACTTGACGGCTCTGCCAAGGGCGGAGCCATAGTGCCCATATGTAAGGAGCTTGGCATTCCAGTAAAGTTGTTAGGCGTAGGCGAAGGCATAGAAGACCTTCAACCCTATGTGGCTGAAGCTTTTATAGAGGAGTTAATCTCTTAGGAGGTAGACATGTTTCCAGAAGAGCTTGTAAGGGTTCCTGACGTGCCTTCGGATGTTTTTGAGCTGCCTGCTATGCCCCTGAGGGACCTGGTGGTTTTCCCCACCATGGTAATACCACTCTTCGTCGGGAGAAACTTTTCCATAAGGGCGGTTGAGGAGGCCCTTAAAAAAGACAGGCTCATATTTCTCATATTGCAGAAGGATAAGAGTATGGAGTCTCCCAACACGGAAGACCTTTATACGGTTGGCACAATAGCCCATGTGGTGAGGTCCGCACCCATAGAGGAAAACAGGTTAAAGATACTTGTGCAGGGGATAAAGAGGGCAAGGCTCTTAGAATACAGACAGACCGGGGATTACTACACGGCAAGGGTCCAGCCTCTGGAAGAGGTAGAGCTTGACCCTGAAACTCTCTCCAGTGAAGTCAGGGCTTACATAAGGTCTGTAAAGGAGCAGCTTGATACTGCAGTTTCTCTGGGGAAGCAGGTTATACCGGACCTTATCATGGTTATAAAGGACCTTGAAGACCCCGGGAGGCTTGCGGACCTGACTGCCTCCATACTGGATATAAAGGCTGTAGAAGCCCAGAGAGTCCTTGAAACCTTTGACCCTGTGGAGAGGCTAAAGCTTGTCCATCAGTATCTTCAGAGCGAGGTGGGACTGCTTGAAGTGCAGAGCAAGATAAGGGGTGTGGCAAGGGAGAAGATAGAGAAGGAGCAGAGAGAGTATTTTCTGAGACAGCAGCTTAAGGCCATACTGGAAGAGCTGGGTGAAGGTGATGAGAGAAGGGCAGAGATTGAGGAATACAGGAAAAAGCTCAGCAGGCTGAAAATTTCAAAGGAAGCCAGAGAGGAGATAGAGAAGCAAATAAAAAGGCTTGAAAAGCTCCATCCAGAGTCTGCAGAGGCAGGCGTTCTCAGGACTTGGCTTGAGTGGGTGCTTGACCTTCCATGGGACAGGAGCACAAGAGACAGGTATGACCTTGACAAAGCAAGGGAAATACTTGACAGAGACCACTACAACCTTGAAAAGGTAAAGGACAGGATAGTGGAATACTTAGCGGTCAAAAAGCTTACAAAGGGCAAAAGCCATGCGGTGCAAATACTCTGCTTTGTAGGACCACCGGGGGTCGGCAAAACTTCACTTGGAAGGTCCATCGCAGAATCCCTTGGCAGGAAGTTCGTCAGGATATCTCTGGGCGGTATAAGGGACGAGGCGGAAATAAGGGGGCATAGAAGGACATATGTTGGAGCAATGCCTGGCAGGATAATACAGGCGGTCAAGCAGGGGGGAACGAAAAACCCCCTCATAGTGCTTGACGAGGTGGACAAGCTATCCCTTTCCTTTCAGGGTGACCCTGCGGCAGCACTCCTTGAGGTGCTTGACCCAGAGCAGAACAAAAACTTCGTGGACCTTTACATAGGTCTACCCTTTGACCTTTCTGAGGTTTTCTTTATATGCACTGCAAATCGCGTGGATACAATACCAAGACCTCTCCTTGACAGAATGGAAGTTATACACCTTTCTGGATATTCTGAGGAAGAAAAAGTCTTTATAGCCAGAAACCACCTGCTTCCAAAGCTGCTCCCAGAACACGGCTTTAAAAGGGAGGAGGTCATATTCCATGATGAAGCCCTGCTGGAAGTTATAAGGGGCTATACCAGAGAGTCGGGTGTAAGAAGCCTTCAGAGACAGCTCAGTTCAGTATTGAGAAAGCTGGCTCTTAAACGTCTCAAGGGCGAACCCCTGCCCTTTGAAGTAAAGCCTCAGGATATAAAGGGCTTTCTGGGCGTTTCAAAGAGGTTTACTGTCTCTGAAGAAAAGCCTATGGTGGGAATAGCTGTAGGGCTTGCATGGACAGAGGTGGGTGGTGAG
This sequence comes from Aquificaceae bacterium, assembly GCA_037481935.1. Taxonomy (NCBI): domain Bacteria; kingdom Pseudomonadati; phylum Aquificota; class Aquificia; order Aquificales; family Aquificaceae; species Aquificaceae bacterium. The sequence continues at coordinate 87,588 of JBBFKQ010000004.1, forward strand.
ATAATGATAATAGAGGCCACCAAGTTCAAAGGTAAGGGGAGTCTTATACTTACAGGCTCTCTTGGGGATATTATGAAGGAGTCTGCGCAGGCGGCCCTTTCCTACATAAAGTCAAAGGCAGAAGATTACAGCATAGACCCAGAAACCTTTTCAGGCTACGATGTGCATGTGCACGTGCCAGAGGGTGCTGTGCCAAAGGATGGCCCCTCTGCAGGCATAACCCTTGCAGTGGCGCTCCTTTCTCTTTTCACTGGGAGGGAAGTAAGAACAGATGTGGCCATGACGGGCGAAATTACCCTGAGGGGAAGGGTTCTGCCTGTAGGTGGTCTCAAGGAGAAGATACTGGCTGCAAAAAGGGCTGGCATATACGAGGTCATACTTCCCTCAAAGAACAGAGATGAAGTGATGGAAGACCTGCCACAGTATGTGAGGGATAAGATGACTCTGCATTTTGTAGACAGCCTTGATGAGGTTTTTGGTATAATATTCTCCAAAACTTAAGGAGGTGAAAAGGCTTGGCTATAGTTCAGGTTATGGAAAACGAACCCTTTGAGAAGGCTTTTAAGAGGTTCAAAAGGATAGTGGAGAAGGAAGGCATACTCACAGAGGTGAAAAGAAGACAGTTTTACGAAAAACCCAGCGAGAAGAAAAAGAGGAAGGAAAGACAGGCAAGAAAGAGAATAATCAAGGCTCTTAAGAAGAGGAGCCTTCTTTAGGCTCTCCCATCTTATAGGTTCTGAGAAGTTCCCTCTGCTCTTCTATTATGAACTTCCTTATGTAATCTTCATCCGTCTTACTCAGATTTTCAAACTTTATACCCAGACATGTTCTGTCCACTCCACCTCTGACATTTTTCACGGTTCCAAGGGTCCTTATTGGGTAGGATTTGAGTTCAAAGTTCAGGTAAACCTTTTCTCCACCCTTTACCTCCACAAAACCTGACAGGCACACCCTTACACCCTGAACGCTCAGGTCTTCTATGGTGCCTTCTATCGTATCTTCAGGCTCCTCAAGTGATAACAGAGAGTTGTTTCTGTATATGTGTATCCTTGCTGGTATTCTCACCCTCCAGCGGAGGCTCTCTCTGAGCTGAATTTTTGATAGCTGGTCTGTATGAGGTAGCACAAGAACCAGCTTTGTTCCATCCCTGTATGTTCTCAGTATGTCGCCTTGAAAATAGTATCTGCCATCACCCTCCCTCAGGAAGGAAAACTTAACCTTCCCCCCGGGCTGTATTGGTCCTGCAGGTCCATCAAGCATAGCTATGTGAAGTTCAAGCTCGTTTTTTTCCCATACGGCAGAACTGTAAGCATGGCCTTCGTAAGTTATAAACCCGGTCTGATAAAGGTCTATATCCTTTGTGCTATTAAGAGGAAGGAACCATGGAAGGCTATCAAACCTGAGTTTTCTCCTTATCTGGGCAACCATCTCTATTTTTGATGAGTCTTCCTTTACAAGTTTTGAAATACACCTTTCAAAAACTGCCTTTGTCTGCATTATCTTGACGGGTTCTCTGGTTATGTTTGCACATTTCCACAGAAGGAGGATTTCTTCTCCATCAAGCCCCATGGATTTTCCCATGTTAAAAAACTCTTTCCTGAGGTCCATTCTTGCCCTGTATCTTGACCAGAGATAGGGAAAGACTATAAGAAACCCCACTGCAAGGGACAGGCCCATAAGCACAAAAAGCACATCAAAAAGGCTTGGGGCTCTGAACATGTATCTGGTGGCTTCCCTGAAGGTTTCAAACCCTCCCTGATATTCCATGTCAGCACCTTATTATCTAAAATTTATCCTCTATGTATCTTTCTGCTTCAATGGCCGCTATGCACCCCTCTCCAACTGCTACAGCTACCTGGCCGGTAGCACCGCTTCTACAATCACCGGCAGCAAACACACCCTCCATCGAAGTCCTCATCCTCTCGTCGGTGATTATGTATCCTTTATCGTCAAGTTCAAGGCTTCCCTTAAGAAAGCCCGTGTTTGGTTCAAGACCTATAAATATAAAAAGGCCTTCAACCGGTAGTTCTGAAAGGCTGTTGTCTTTTGTGTCCCTCAGAAGCAGTTTTTCCACAAAATCACCGCCCTTTATCTCTTCCACCACCTTATTGGGAACAAAGGTTATTTTGGGGTTGGAAAATACCTTTTCCTGAAGATGCTTCTGAGCCCTCAGCTGGTCCCTTCTGTGCACCAGATACACTCTGCTGGCAAACCTCGTGAGGAACAGGCTTTCCTGTGTTGCTGAATCTCCCCCACCAACAACCGCTATAGGCACCCCTTCAAAAAGGGCACCATCGCAGGTGGCACAGTAGGAAACACCCCTGTTCAAAAACTCTTCCTCTCCAGGAACTCCCAGCCTTCTCGGGTTTGAACCCACAGCAAGTATGACCGTCTTGCTCCTTACAAGTTCACCTGTCCTGAGGTGAAGAAATATCTCTCTGCCAGCTCTCTCTATCTTTGAGACTTCTTTCCTCAGTATGTGGAGTCCAAACCTCTCTGCCTGGTCCTTAAACCTCTTAGTGAGCTCCTTTCCACTTATGCCCTCAGGAAAGCCTGGATAGTTCTCCACCAGGTCTGTTATGGCTATCTGCCCTCCCAGAGTCCCCTTCTCAAAGAGAAGGGTGTTCATTTTTGCCCTTGCACAGTAAAGCCCCGCCGTGAGCCCTGCGGGACCACCTCCTACTATTATGCAGTCGTAAAGTATGTCTTCAGAAAGTTCCACCATCACAGGTGGCTGTTAATCATCTGCCTCAGGGCCTCCTTTGGCTGAACTCCAATACGTGTATCCACCACATCACCGTTCTTGAAGAGCATTATGGTGGGTATGGCCCTTATGCCATATCTCATGGCTATGTTTGGGTTTTCGTCCGTGTTCAGCTTTCCAAACTTGACCTTATCGCCCATTTCCATCGCCAGTTCTTCCACTATGGGTGCTATTATTCTGCACGGTCCACACCAGGGAGCCCAGAAATCTACCACAACTGGCCTGTCAGAGTTTATGACCTCTGTCTGCCAGTTGCTCTCAGTGAGCACTATAACTGCCATCTTACACCTCCTTGCTCAGTATTTCGTAGATTTTCACCACCCTTTCATCCTTGATGTAGTAGCACACTATGGACCCATCCCTTTTACACCCCACAATACCCCTGTTCCTGAGTATGCTCAGATGCTGAGAAACATTGGGCTGTGAGGTGTGAAGGAGGTCACTCAGGTTTTTCACACACTGCCTGCCTTCAATCAGCACGGAGATTATCTTGAGCCTGATAGGATGAGCCAGAGCCTTTAAAAATTCTGCCCACTCTTCTAACCTTTCCTCACTCAAAACCTCAGCTTGCATATTTTCACCTCATATGCTTATATTCTATCATAGGAATATGGAAAAGGTATACACTTACAGAAAGAGGTCAAGGCATCTTCACTATGCCTTTGTGTTTTCTCTTGTGGTACTGTATTTTGCCTGCCTTCCGCTCTATCCCTATTTCAGGGTGCCTCTGCATGAAAACCTTGTCAGCTTTTTTACAATCTTTGTCCTGGCAGTGGGCCTGATTTCACTACCTCCAGCACTCCTTCTCAGGAAAAGGCTCTTTCCCGTAGAGACCCTTCAGGACCCATACTGGAGCTACACTGCTACCAGAAGATACTTCTGGCTGTATGTGCTCTGCCTTGTTCCTTTTGCCTTTGCACTACTTGTTTTTATTGCCTTTGCCTCATTGGTAGTTCTGTCTGTAGGTTTTTTAGTAAGCCTTTGTGGTTTAATATTAGTAAGACCAAAAGAGGAGGACCTGAAATGAGCAGAGAGGAGGTAATCCAGAAGCTTCTTCAGGAAAACAAAGAATTCAGATACCATTACGAAAAACACCATGAGCTGGATGCACAGGTGGACAAGCTGGAAAAGCACCACCCAATGACCCATGAGCTGGAGATGGAAATAGAGAGGCTAAAGAGGGAGAGGCTCTACCACAGAGATATGATGGAGCGGATGATTAACGATTTCATGAAAAGCTACGCATGAAAAGCCACACGGTATATCTTTCTTTCAACACAAAAAACAGAAGGGAGCTGGTGAGAATAACGGAGGATGTAAAGAGGATAGTGGAAGAGTCTGGAATAAGGGAAGGGCTATGTCTTGTTTCTTCCATGCACCTAACTGCCTCTGTCATAGTTCAGGATGATGAGGAGGGCCTTCATCAGGATATATGGGAATGGCTTGAAAGGCTTGCACCCTACAGAGAAGACTACGAACATCACAGAACCGGCGAAGACAACGGGGACGCACATCTGAAAAACCTTCTTACACACCTTCAGGTTGTCCTGCCCGTCACCAATGGCAGGCTTGACCTGGGACCATGGCAGGAGATATTTTATGCAGAGTTTGACGGACAGAGGAAAAAGAGGGTAGTGGTCAAAGTTATAGGTACGTGAAGGCCTCCTGTCTTTCCCTGCACTTTTCACATTTTCCGCAACTGACTATTTTGCCCATGAGCTTCTTTGGTCTAATGCACGACAGTGTCCTCTCAAGAGGGACACCCTCTGAAAATCTTTTAAGCACCTCATGCTTTTCCATCCCCATGAAGGGGGTCAGGAGCTCTATGTTCATCAGAGACTGTAGCTTTTTCATATAATCTGCGTTGTTGTCGGGGAAAGGATAAATGCCCAGACTGCCTATTGCCACATGCCTTATACCCTTCAGTAATGCGTAGTTGCCTGCCATAGACACCAGACTCATGTTTCTCAGGGGTATGAATAGATTTCTGTTATGTTCTCTTCTGTTAACCTTTTCTGGATTTATCATGGATACGACCCTGAGAGGCATAAGATTTCTGTGCACTTTCATTGTATAAAGCCATAGATTTCTCCCATTTTCAAGCTCAAGGGCTTCCCATGGATAGCCTGCCTTTACATAGACTGGGTAAACAAGCCAGCCTTCTCTGAGATACATGTAAAGCAGGCATGTGCTCTCCACCCCACCGCTGAAAAGAACCACTATCCTATGAACATTCACCTGCCACATGCCTCCCGCTGTCAAGGTTAATTATCTCCCCCGTCATACTCTCCACCTCAAGCAGGTAATGGGTGAGCCTGACCACGTCTTTCACAGAAACTTCCCTTTTGAGGGGAGTTTTGTTTATGTATTCCTGCCACTTTTCTTCGGAGAAGTCTGGAGGTTTCACGGTGGGACCCAGAGCTATGGCGTTTACCAGCACATGGGGTGCAAACTCTTTTGCGAGCACCTTTACTGCGGTGTGCAGTGCACCCTTGGCAAGAAAGTAGGCTGAATAGTTTCTGTAAGGAGTGGTATTTGTGGCCCAGTCGCCGAAGGCAACTATTCTACCCCTTACGCTGCCGGGGTTTTTCATCATGGCAGGAAACAGCTCCCTGCTCATCACTACAAAAGCCTGAGCTATGGGTCTGAAATGGTGGTATATATCTTCTTCCCTCAGGTCTTTCAGGGGTGTGGGTTCATAGGGACTTGAGAGATGAAGGAAGGCGTCCACGCCGCTTAAAAGCTCAAGGAGCTTTTCTGTTGCCCTTATGCAATCTTCCCACAGACTCAGGTCTGCCCTAACTCCGTAAACTCTATCACCATAAGCCTCTTTAAGTTTTCTGTAGACATACTCAGAACTTTTATAGACGAGCCCCACACTCCAGCCTTCCTGGAGCAAGCTTTTTGCTACCTCGTGGCCAATCCTTCTTATGCCTGTTATTATGGCTCTCTTCATGGCTATAATTATAAAGGTGAGAGCTGTTCTTATAACCGCCACAGATACGGGTGTGGGCAAAACCTTCATAAGCTACAACCTCCTCTATGCTCTCAGGGAAAGAGGAGTAAGAGCAGGCTATCTCAAGCCAGTTGAGACGGATGTTAAAGACTTTCCTGCAGACGGTGGACTGCTTGCCTCTCTAACAGGTCAGCCTGTAGAGGAGGTTGTTCCTGTGAGTTTCAGCCTCCCTCTTTCGCCCTATGCAGGTATACTGGAAGAGGGAAAGGATTTTTCACTGGAGGCTCTCAGGGTCCATTTTGAAGAGCTTCTTGACAAATATGAGTTTCTTGTGGTAGAGGGGGCAGGAGGTGTGGCTGTGCCCGTAAAGGGGAATTATGACTATGCAAAACTTGCCAGAGACTGGGGATTAAAGACCATACTGGTTGCAAGGGCAGGTCTTGGGACCATAAACCACAGCTTTCTGAGCTGGTTTTATATGAAAGCCATGGATGTTGAGCCCATAGCCATAGTAATGAATGGTTTTGAGGGCAGAGATGTTTCTGAGAGAACAAACCCCTTTATTGTGGAAGAGCTTACAGGTGTAAGGGTTATAAAAGTTCCGAGGGTTGAGGGGCTTTTACTGCCTGCTGAGAAGAGAAAGCTGCTTGCTGAGCTTGTCGGGTTCTAAACGGTAGTAAAAAGCCACTCGCTCCACAAGCTCTTTGAAGTGAGGTGCAGCCACAGTTCCTCCATATGGGTCTGGACCCCTGGGTCTGTCCACCATTATGCCGGCTATAAACCTCGGATCGCTCGCAGGAAAATAGCCTACAAAGTAGGTTACCAGTTCTTCTCTTGAGTATCTTCCAGTGCTGAAGTCAAACTTCTGGGATGTGCCAGTCTTGCCTGCTATGGTAAAGTAATCTGACCTTGCCCTTGTTGCAGTTCCCTCTTCAACCACCTTTGTGAGGTTTGTCTGCAGCCAGCCAAACACCTGCGGTGTGTATATGTTCTCCCTCAGAACCTGAGTTTTTTCATCCAGCAATATCCTTGGCTTTACTATCCTGTTTGTGGCAAGGGCATTGAAGCTGACACAGAGATTTAGGAGGTTTGAAGCAAGACCCTGACCTATGCTGGCGTAAAGTATATTTGCGGGGTAGCTGAAGTTTGGAAGTCTTGGCTTTACTTCCCCAGGAAGAAGATTGAACCTGTCCGTCATGTGTATTTTTTCCAGTATCTCCTCCACATCCCTTTTTGAAAGGTATCTGGCTACCTTTATGGTGCCCACATTTGAAGACTTTACGAGCACCTGCTCAAGTGTCAGCCTTCCTGAGGGCTTTACATCCTTCACATATCTGCCAAAAACCTCTGTCCTGCCACCTTCTGTGTCTATCCATATGCCTGGCTTTACATAGCCCTTCTGTAGGGCCTGACCTATAAAGAAGGGCTTCATCACAGAGCCGGGTTCAAAAAGGTCTGTTACTACAAAGTTCCTTCTGTGTGATGGTGGGAACCTCTGATAATGATTGGGGTCAAAGGTTGGGTAGTTTGCCATGCCAAGTATTTCACCCGTCCTGGCATCCATAAGCAGTATGCCCACCCTGTCAGGGCTCCACTGCTTGACTATTTTGTCCCTTATGTCTTCCAGTATGGTCTGCACACCAAGGTCTATGGTAAGCTGCACATCTTTAGAGTTCATATCTTCAGACAGAGGGCTGACCGCCAGCCTTCCAAGATAAAAAACTCCCTTAATCTCCTTACCCTTAAGGTCCCTGTCAAAAATGTATTCAAGACCCTCAAGACCCTCTCCATCCTTTCCTACAAAGCCAAGGAGATTGCTGGCTAAGTTGCCATGAGGATAGAATCTTTTATACTCTTCCTGTAATCCTACCGCTTTCCCGTTTTCAGTATCCCTTATAACTGCTCTGAGGTAGGGCATATAGACCTTGTCTAAGTGCCTTACCAGCCAGACGAACTTTCTGTCTGAATTGAGCTTTTCAGTAAGCTCCTTTTCTCTTATTTCTGGTAATGCTGAGAGCCTCCGGACCAGTTCATCCCTGTTCTGCACAAGATGTGGAAAGGCGTAAATGGAAACTGTGGGGATGCTTATGGCAAGGTCATTTCCCCTTCTGTCCTTTATGGAACCCCTCGGTGTGGAAAGTCTGACCACTGAAGCTTTGGGAAACCTTTCCACAACCTTGTCCACGTAGCTTTCTTTTCCTATCAGCTGTATGTAGGCAAACCTTAAAGTTATAAGGGCAAAGCCCAGAAATATGAGAAAGGATACCAGAGATATCTTGGCATTGCTGCCTTTAAGGTTTTGCATGGCTCATGGCGAGCTCTACAAATTCCCTGAATATACCCTTAGAATCGTGAGGACCAGGTGAGGCCTCTGGATGATACTGAACGCAGAACATAGGAAGGTGCATGTGCCTGAAGCCCTCGAGGGTTTCGTCAAGAAGGTTTATGTGGGTTATTTCCACATCTCTGAGAGTATCCGGGTCAACGGCAAAGTTATGGTTCTGTGCGGTTATCTCTATATGCCCGTCTCTGAGGTCTTTTACTGGATGGTTGCCGCCATGATGTCCGAACTTCAGCTTGTAGGTCTTTCCACCTAGAGCAAGACCCATTATCTGATGTCCCAGACATATGCCCATTATGGGCAGTTTTTCCATGTATTTTCTCACCAGCCTTATGCCTTCCACCACCCTCTGGGGGTCTCCTGGTCCGTTAGAGAGAAAGATTGCGTCAGGATTAATTTCCTGAATTCTCTTTTCCACATCATAGGGAGGGACCACAAGGACCACCGCACCCTCCTGTGTGAGCCTCCTGAGTATGTTTCTCTTTACACCATAATCCACGACCATTATCAGAGGTCTATGGTTATCCCTGTATAGGTAGCCTCTTCTCAGGTCCCAGTCTCCTTCCTTCCAGTAGTAGACCTCTCTGGTCGCCACTTCCTCAACCAGGTTTATCTCTGATATATCGGGCAAGTCCCTTGCCTTTTCTATAAGCCTCTTCGGGTCTTCTTCCTGGGTAGAGATAACTCCCCTGAGGGCTCCTCTTTCTCTTATCCTTTTGACCAGAGCTCTCGTGTCAATACCCCATATACCCACAACCCCGTTCTCTGCAAGGTATTCGTGCAGGCTCTTTTTTGCCCTCCAGCTGCTGTAAATAGGTGAAAGCTCTTTTATGACAAGCCCATTTGCCTGAACCCTTGAGGACTCCACATCCTCATAGTTTACGCCGTAGTTGCCCATCTGGGTGTAAGTCATCACCACAATCTGACCCCTGTAGGATGGGTCGGTGATTATCTCCTGATAGCCTGTCATGGAAGTGTTAAAGACGACCTCTCCTGATGCTTCTCCCTCCGCACCGAAGGAATAGCCCACAAAGTAGCTCCCGTCTTCAAGGGCGAGTATGGCTCTTTTCATGTCTTTTATCTTAACACGGAGAGGGCGGGATTCGAACCCGCGGTAGGGCTGTTAACCCTACAACTCCTTAGCAGGGAGCCGCCTTCGGCCTCTCGGCCACCTCTCCTGCAGAAAATAGTATAACAGTAAAGTATATGCAATACAACTTCAAAAGGCTATATTTAAATGCCATGGAATGGCAAACGGCCCTGACCATAATAGTTAGCATAATAACTGCCCATGTAGTGGTGCTTGGGCTGGTGGCCGGACTTTTCAATAAGAGGATAGAGGACCTCAGAGAAGATACAAACCGGCGCTTTGACAGGGTGGAGGAGGAAATAAGGGATTTAAAGCAAGAAATAAGGGAAATAAGACAGCTCCTGTATAGATTTTTTTGAAGTGCCTCAGAAGAAAGAAGATTAATCTGCCTTTCTTACAGCCATGAACATACGGTATAGAGCTATCCCTATCACACACAGCACAAGAGATACATAAAGCGTTCCCATAAAGGCGTTCACATAGTTGTTAAATATCACCCTCTGGGCTATCTCCACGCTGGGTAGGGTGGCAGGTAGTTTACCAGTCAGGACTGCCTGCTTTAAGAAGGCCGCCTGAGCCAGAAATCCTATTGCCTTATCAGGATGAAAGACCCTCATAAGACCCGCTGTTATGGTGTTTACCGCAAGGAAAAGGGCAGGTATGCCTGTAATCCATGCATACTTCAGCCTTCCGCTGTTGACAATATAAACCGTTGCAACCACGAGGGCTGTAGTTGCCAGAAGCTGGTTGGAGATGCCAAAGAGTGGCCAGAGAGTCTTTATGCCTCCATAGGGGTCAATTACGCCCACGTAGAGAAAGTATCCCCACCCTGCCACTGTTATACCGCTTGTGAGCATGTTGACCCAGATATTTCTGTAGTCCTTAAAGACCTGCCATATGCCTGAAAGAAGGTCCTGGAGGATATACCTTCCCACCCTTGTCCCCGTGTCTATGGTGGTCAGTATAAAGACTGCTTCAAAAAGTATGGCAAAGTGATACCAAAAGGCAAGGAGTGCTTCACCGGTGATTTTTGCAAATATAAGAGCCATACCTATGGCAAGGGCTGGTGCACCGCCAGTTCTTGAGAGTATGGTGGGCTCTTCTATTTTTCTGGCTATATTTTCCAGATATTCGGGTGTAATGTAAAAGCCCCAGCTGGATATCTTCTGCGCTGCCTCCTGAACTGTTTTCCCTATCTCTGAAGCTGGGCTGTTTATGGCAAAGTAAAGACCAGGGTCCATGGATACTGCCGCAATAAGCGCCATAACCGCTACGAAGGACTCTCCCAGCATACCTCCGTAGCCCACAAGCCTCACATGGCTTTCTTTGTCAAGTAGCTTTGGAGAGGTGCCCGAGGATATAAGGGCATGAAAACCAGATACCGCACCGCAGGCTATGGTTATGAAGAGAAAGGGAAAGAGGTCTCCCTTCCACACGGGACCGTAACCGGTAAAGGCATACTGGGTAAAGGCAGGCATCTTAATATCAGGGTTAACCATAGCAACCGCAATGGCTATGAGGATTATGGTGCCCAGCTTGAGGAAGGTGCTCAGATAATCTCTGGGTGCGAGCAGGAGCCACACAGGAAGAACGGACGCAAAAAAGCCGTAAACCATCAGAGCTATGGCGAGCTGAGATTCAGAGAGGGTAAAGAGCTTCCCGAGGGCTTCGTGCTGTGCCACCAGCCTTCCCACATACAGGCTCAGAAGAAGGGCAAAAACACCAAATATAAAGGAGTGAAGAACTGCACCCGGTCTTATGTGCCACATGTATACACCCATTAGCATGGCTATGGGGACGGTCATAAAGACGGAAAAAGTTGCCCATGGGCTTTCTGCCAGCGCCTTTATAACAACAAGACCAAGCACCGCAAGAAGGATTATGAGTATGCTGTATATGACCAGAAGGGTTATGAAACCTCCTACCCTACCCAGCTCCTCTCTTGCTATCTGTCCAAGACTTCTGCCTCCTTTACGCATGGATATGGTAAGGACCACCATATCCTGAACAGTTCCAGCAAGAACTGCTCCAAGGAGTATCCAAAGAGTCCCCGGAAGATACCCCATCTGTGCGGCAAGAACTGGACCCACCAGAGGACCTGCGCCGGAGATAGAGGCAAAATGGTGTCCAAAAAGCACCCACCTGTTGGTTGGCACATAGTCAAGCCCATTGTAGAACCTGTGGGCTGGTGTGGGGTTGTTGTCGTCAATCTGAAAGGCTCTGTAAGCTATATAGTATGAGTAAAACCTGTAGCCTATAAAGTATATGCAGAGGGTTGCTATAAGAAGCCATACAGCCCCCACAGGCTCGTCCCTTGAAAGGGCAAGCACCGCAAAGGCGATGGCACCAATTATAGAAACCGCAAAGAGAATGAGCCTATCCTTCCATGTCATTTAAGGTGCTTGTTGAAGAAGGCTATGGTCTTTTCCCACACATCGTTGGCGTATTCTTCGTGGTAAACCTCAGGCCTTGTGTTGTTGAAGAAGGCATGGTCCACGCCGGCGTATACTAAAAACTGGGCGTCAATCTTGTTTTTGTTGCATTCTTCTATGGCCTTCGTCACCTCTGAAAGGGGGATGAAAGAGTCCATGCCTGCATGAACCGCCAGCACTGGAGCCCTTATCCCTGAAAAGTCTATGGGGACGATAGAATAAAGTCCATAATAAGGAACAAGCGCCTTGAAGTCCCCTGCAAACTTTGCACCAAAATACCATGTGCAAGTTCCTCCACAACAGAAGCCAGTAGCCCCTAGCATAAACTCACCAATCCTAGGCACATAACCCATGTCCTGCTCTTTAAAGTGCGCTATAGATGCCCCTACCATAGCCTCAGCTTCTGAAAGCCTGTTCTGGAAAAGGTCCTGCATGAGCTTTCCAGCATTATCTGGGTCGCTGGCTGTTTTGCCCCTGTAGAGGTCAATACCAAAAGCATAAAATCCTTCCTTTGCGTAGCGGTCGCAAACATCCTTTATGTGTTCCACAAGCCCCCACCACTCGTGGAACACAAAGACCATGGGTCCTTTCCCGAACTCTGGCTCAGAGAGATAACCTGAAACCTCCACTCCATCCTTTTTGAAAGATATGAGTCTTCCCATGATACACCTCCTTTGGACTTTTTTGAAAATTTTAGGGCATGTTCCTTTTTGATGCAAGTGTTTAATTACAGATTTATAAATCTTAAAATCTCACTATCTTGAAATATTATTAATTGATAACACTTGACAAAGGACTAAAAATGATTTATATCATTAGTAAAAATCACAAGGAGGTGAAAGATGGCGCACGAGGGAACCCATGTGGCGCACCACGAGACCAGCGTATGGGCTCTGCCCGTAGGTTTGTCTAGTTTTTTTCTGGCTCTTGCTGCCATAGCCTACTTCACCTGGAAGCTTGCTCTTCTTGCGGTTGTCACCGGCGGAGTGGGTCTTGCCCTTCTGGCAATAGGCATAGCTGGGTGGGCGAATGAGTATTTTTCAAAGGGGCATGATGAGGGGCTGGGTTTTCAGGGTATTGTATGGTTCGTCTTTGCAGAAGTAGTGATTTTTGGTACCATCTTTGCTGGCTTCTGGATGGCAAGGGCAGCCCATGCGGATGTATGGGTGAGGGAATGGATTCCAGAGGGTGGTATGAACCTCGCCCTTGTTGCACTGCTCACTTTAATTCTCTGGACCTCCAGCTTTACCATATGGAAGGCAGAGCACAGCATTGAGCAGGGAGACCTTGGAGGCTACAGGCTGTGGCTTCTTGCCACCATGGTCCTTGGAACTCTGTTTCTTCTGATTCACGGCTGGGAGTGGCTTCACCTGTGGAGCAAGGGCTTTACCATAAGTGCCAACATGTATGGGACTGGGTTTTACATGCTCACCGGTGTTCACGCCTCTCACGTTCTTGTGGGGCTTGGTATGCAGCTGGTGCTTCTCATAAACAGCGGAAAGGCTCTCAACAAGAAAACTCCTGCAAGAGCGGCAAGCTATTACTGGCACTTTGTGGACCTGGCATGGCTTCTTGTGGCAGGAACCGCTTACATAGTGGGTTCCTTTGGTAAGTTCTGAGCCATGAAGGGTTTGGTCCTCCTTTTCCTGTTCTGGGTATTTGCCTTTGGCACACCACAGCCAAAAAATACCCCGAGCATGTTTGACGCCACCATAATGCAGATAGAAGAAGAGAAGTATCTGGGAAACAGAGTTGCAGACGTGGAGTTCATCAGAGAGGACGGGAAAAGACAGAGACTTTATGAACTCATAAGGGGTAAGCCCACCGCACTCATACTCGCCTACTTTACCTGTGATTCTGCATGTCCACTGATAGTCAAGTCTGCCCTTGAGGCAACGGGAAACCTCGGGAAGGATGCGAACCTTCTTGTTCTCTCCTTTGACAAGGAGGACACTCTTGAAGACATAAAAAAGTTCAAGGCTCAGCTCGGCGTCAGCAATCCAAAATGGACCTTCGGCATAATGCCTGAAGACCAGATTCAGAAGCTCACACAGTCTCTTGGCTACAGGTTTTTCTACTCCCGTCAGGACAGAGTGTTTGTCCACCCAAACGTGGTTATCTTCATAGCCCCCGATGGAAAGATAGTAAGATACCTCTATGGCATATCTCCAAGGGAGAGAGACTTCCGCATAGCTCTTGCGGAGGCAGAGACCTTCAGGATAACAAGAAACACCATAGTGGATGTGGCTTATATGGTGTGCTACAGGTATGACCCAAACACAGGAAAGTATGGACTGAACCCAGCCATAATCTTCGCCTTTGGTGGGGCAATGCTTGCAAGCCTTACCCTGCTTCATGCCATAGTAAGAAAGAAAAAGGAGGTTAAGACATGAGAAACCTTCTGCTCCTGCTCTTACTGGCAGGAACTGCCATGGCAAAAGAGGAAATATTCGCCTACCCCAGGGCCTTCTGGGAAAACTCTGTAACCGTATGGTTCTGGGTGGCTGTGGCAATTTACATCGTAGTGGCAGTGCCCTCCATCTACTTCATGGTCAAATACCGTTACAGACCCAAGGAGAACGAGGAGGGTGCTCATATTGAAGGTAACACAGCCATAGAAATAGTCTGGACTGTCATACCCACCATAATAGTCCTCTTCCTTGGAACTTACTCCTTTGCCAACTTTGTCAAGCAGAGGAAGGCGCCAGAGGGCTCTCTGGAGATAAAGGTCACTGCCTTTATGTGGGGCTGGGAGTTTGAGTATCCCAACGGGAAGAAGGTCTATACCTTCTTCAATCAGGTAGCAGACCCTGAAAAGAACATCTACCTCATGCCTGATAAGGTTGATGACTCTGCAAAGGCTTATATTCCCGCTGGCAAGCCCATAAAGGTCTACTGCACTTCAAGGGATGTGATACATTCCTTCTTCGTCCACGAGGCAAGGGTTACAGAGGACTGTGTCCCTGGAAGGATTACCAAGCTTTGGTTCCAGTTCAACAAGCCCGGAGAATACTGGGTCTTCTGCAGGGAATACTGTGGCACATGGCACTCAAGGATGGCGAGCGTTCTGAAGGTTGTTCCCGAGGATGAGTTCAACAAGTGGCTTGGTGGGGATGCCCAGCAACCAGCTCCTGCAGAACAGCCGGCTCAGCCGGTTCAGCAATAAATATAAAGGAGGTATACCATGGCGGTAGCGCACTTACCACCCTCAGGAACATGGTATGGTGCCACTCTGAAGGAGTGGATATTTACCACCGACCACAAGAAGGTGGGCATGCTCTACTTCATTACAGCACTTGTATTCTTTGTGGTAGCCGGTCTTTTCGGCCTGATTATCAGGTTTGAACAGAGCGCCCCTGGTATCCAGCTTCCGGGTATGTTTGGGCAGGAGGGTGCAGACCTCTACAACTATGTCCTTACAGGACACGGTGCTGTAATGCTTCTATGGTGGGCGGTCACTGTATGGACTGGTGGTTTTGCCAACTTTCTGGTTCCTCTCATGATAGGGGCGAGAGATGTGGCTTTTCCAAGGCTTAACGCCTTCAGCTACTGGTCCTTTTTTGGTGCAAGCCTTCTGGTGCTTCTTACACTCATACCAGGCAACTGGATTAAGATGCTCTGGACGGGTTACGCACCCTATTCTATGAACGATAATGCAGGACCAACATCTCTCTACGTTCTCATAGTCCTTCTCTACAGTGTATCCTCCACTGCTGGCTCTGTTAACATGATAACCACCATAGTGAGCATGAGGGCAAAGGGCATTGGCTGGACAAAGCTCAACCTCTTTGTTCATGCCATAATGGCTGCAAGCCTCATACAGCTCTTTGGTGTTCCATCTCTGATGGGAAGCGTCATACTTCTCTTTACCGATAAGTATCTTGGAACCAACTTCTACAACCCCATGCTTGGTGGCGACCCACTTCTGTATCAGCACCTTCTGTGGTTCTACTCTCACCCTGTTGTCTACGTGATGATACTTCCAGCCTTCGGTGTATTCTCCGAAGTGATTTCCACCATGTCCAGAAAGCCTATATTTGGTTACATATCCATGGCACTTGCCATATACGCCATAGCCTTTGTGGGATTTGAAACCTGGGTTCATCACATGTTTGTCTCCGGCGTGCCAGACTGGCTCAGGGTTCTATTCTCTTACACAACCCTCTTTGTTGCTGTTCCCACGGGTATAAAGATATTCAACTGGGTGGCGACACTGCACAGGGCAGCCATAAGGTATAACACTGCCATGCTCTTTACCTTTGGTGGAATCCTCATGTTCCTTATAGGCGGTCTCACCGGTATACCCAACGCCATGGTCTCCATAGACCTTGGTATATCTGACTCTCTTTTCATCGTAGGACACTTCCACTACGTGCTCGGTATGGCTCTCACCTTTGGAGCCTTCAGCGGAATATACTACTGGTATCCCAAAGTAACTGGAAGGATGTTCTCAGAAGGGCTTGGAAAACTCAGCTTCTGGCTCATGCTTATTGGAGCCAACATAATGTTCTTCTTCCAGATGTACATGGGAATGGCTGAGGGTATGCCAAGAAGGTATCCAGACTATCCACCCATCCCAGAGTGGGTTCAGCTCATGCAGATACAGACCGTTGGAGCCCTCATAATGTCTGTGGGAATACTGATTTCTTTCATAAACTGGTTCAAGAGCCTGAAGGGTCCAAAGGCTCCCGACAATCCCTGGGGTTCTCCATCCCTTGAGTGGAGTATGACGACAACACCTGTTGGTCCAAATAACTTCAAGAAGTTACCAGTAGAAGTTCCTGATGACTGGCACCCCTACGCCTACTACAAGGGATACCACACGCATATTTAAAGTGGTGGTGCACCTTTTAACTTGGCTCCCCATCTTGGGGAGCTCTTTTTATTCTTTATCTGGAGGTATTATTATATGACGCAGGAACAGAAAAAAAAGCTGACGGGCATCATAGTCGGTCTTATAGTCCTTGGAGGTTTCCTCACCGGGCTTCTTGGCATGATTTTCTCTGAGAAAAACAGGGAACACTTCATAAACAGGCTAAAAAACATAAAGAACGTGCCCTACATAAGGCACGATAAAGACCCAACAAAATGAACCTTGATGCAGTTACCCTTGGTCATATTCTCATAGTGGTTGCAAGGCTCTTGGAGATGTTCAGCTTTGGAATGGTCCTTGTCTTTATCTTTAAGGGTGTGGCCCTCAAGCACATATTCCTCACTGCGGGTATAACGGTTGGTGGCATACTTGTTTCCATATTTGGCTATCTGGGAAGCTTCCTGTCTCCAATGGCGTCTTTTGCGGTAGATGCTTTTGTTTTTTCTGTGGTTCTTGCCATAGCCTTCTATGCCTTTATGGAAAAAAGGGAGTTCAGAATAAAGCCCCCACCCCCACCTCCAAGGGGGACGAGATGCCCCGTGTGCGGAGGTTTTGTAAAAGCCGAAGATGACTACGCCGTTGCAAGAGAAGGAAGAGACCTGCTTTACTTTGATTCAAGGGAACACTTAGAGAGCTTTCTTGAGAGCTTTCAGGAGTATAAAAGGCTGAGAAGGCTGAACTTCAAAAGAGTGGAGGATTTCTACCTTAAGGACTCTGGTGGTTGGAAAAAGGTTGAGGAATTAAAGAAGGATATAAAGTATAATGATACCTATGAAGCTTAAGATATTTACTTTACTGACCCTTTCTGTGTTTGCCTGTGCAGAAAAGACTACCGTCGTCGTTGGAGATACGGCACCCCCTGCAAGACCACCGGGTCTCGTGGTTGCATCGGAAAAGGCATTAGAAAATGGAAAAAAACACCTCCGAAAGGGCAACTGCAGAAAGGCTATTCACGAATTTGAAAAGGCTCTTGACAAGAACCCCAACAACTTTGAAGCCCTCTACTGGCTGGGCGTTGCAGAGGGTATGTGCGGATATTACAGCAGAGCCTACGACAGGCTTGTGGTTGCTCTCAGATATTCGCCAGACAGGGGCTGGCAGGCAAGGGTTAACGCAACCATAGGCATAACCCTTCTATACATGGACAGGGATGAGGATGCTGTGGTTTACTTTGAAAGAGCAAGAGCCCTTGACCCAAGAAACGAAATAGTTATAGCCTACTACGACTGGGATGAGCCTGGAAAAGGCAAGGGCCCCAAAAAGCCAAAGATAAAGAAAAAGCCAAAGGATAGAGAGGGCTTTGAGCTCACCCTTAGGTGGCTTGACTAAGTTATATTCTCTGCGTATGCTCTGCTAAGTTTGAAGAGCTTCTGTGCAAGAACTCTGGCTTCTTCTTTTTTCTCATAATGGGGGTCATCTAGGAGAAAGCTGTTCACCTTTCCCCTCACATAGGCTCTGTAGCACTTGAAAAAGGGCAGAAATAGGTCAAACTCTTCATCCTCAGTAATTTTTCTGTATTCTTCTTCATAGGCCTCTGAAAGGTCTCTTCTGCTATGAAGCTCCAGCTCCATGGAGAGAAAACACATATCATTAAGCATGTCCCCACATCTGAAGCGATCGTTGAACTCAATGCAGTCAAAGACGCATATACCCTCTGGAAGAAAAGCCACATGCTCAAGCCTTATGTCTCCGTGTCCGTCCCTGATGCGTCCATTCTTAACGCGCTTTTCAAAAAGCTTTGCGTATTTTCTGTAAAAACCTTCTGTCTTTTCCTTTATAAACTCATAGTCTTCCCTGTCAATGGTTATTCCCACGTATTTTTCCGTCTGGGCAAAGTTTTCATCCGTGTTGAACTTCATAACCTCAAGCTTTCCAAACTCGTCCTTTCTTTCAGCCCTCAGATGAAACTCTGCTATGTGCCTTGCGAGCTTTCTCATGTCCTCCTCTGAAACTTCTAACAGCCTGTTTCTGAGCAGGCTATCTTCCGGAATCCTTCTCATCTTGACTGCATACTCAACAGGCTCCGATGGGTCTTCAAGAGCATACCTTCCGTCCTTCAGGCTTATGGGAACAACCCCCAGATACACCCACTGGCAGAGCCTTCTGTTTAACTCCACCTCCCTTTTGCAGTTTTCAAGCCTTTTCTCCAGCGTGGAGTAGTCCAGAAAGCCGAAATTCACGGGTTTTTTTATTTTGTAGACCACATCTTCAAGAAGTAGGACCCAGCTGGTGTGCGTCTGAAGCACCTGGGCCCCGAGCTCCCTTGCAAGCTCCTCTATCATGAAATTATCCTATAGAGCTTTTTAAAGTATTTTAGCACCTCTGGAAGCTCCCTGTATATCTTTTCTGCAAGCTCTTCATTGTAGGTGTGAGATGTGAGGTTTCTGAAGTCACATATCTTTAGCCAGTATTCGTCGTGGTCTATGAGACCCAAAGAGAAGGCAAGTCTAAAACAGCTCTTTGGAGAGTTACACTCAAGCCCGTGAGCTTCCAGTATGTAGTCTTTCAAAGACTTCCATGCAAGGTCAAAGGTGAACTCAAACCTCTGGATGGCAGAATCTCTGAAAATTTCATTTTCTTCCTGAAGGCTGAGGACCTCTTCAAGCCTCTGTAGGGCTTTTCTGAACTGCTCAAGTCTCTGGCTCATGAATTACCTCTATGTGTTTCAGAGCTTCTTTTCTGAAATCCTGTGAGACTGTGTTAAAATCCACAAGGTCTATCCTGTATAGCGTTGGCAGGTTTTCTATTTCTTCCTGTATATTTGACCATTTTAATGGGTCAATGGGCGGACCCTCTATGCCCACATCCACATCGGAGCCCCTACCACCTTTTCCCTGTACCCTTGAGCCAAAGAAGAAAACCCTGTATCTGGAAAGGTCAAGATGTTTTGAAAGAGCTCTCAGCAGTTCCTCCCTTAGCTTTTCTACGGAATATTCTTCCAGCTTCATCTCTTATAATTTTACCCATGAGCCAGACTCTGGCAGAGAAGTTCTATTACCTTATGAAGTTGGGGAGGGAATTTGAGATAAGGTGCAAGGAAGAATACCTCAAGGGTAACATCTCAGGTTTTCTGCATCTTGCCATAGGCGAAGAGGCGGTGCATGTGGGGGCTGTGGTGGGCTTTGGAAAGGGAGACCTCTTCTGTCCCTACAGGGAGCATGTGCTGGCTCTGGCAAGGGGCGTAGACCCAAGGCTCATAATGGCGGAGCTCTTTGGAAAGGCAACGGGCGTTTCAAAGGGTAAGGGAGGGTCCATGCACCTTTACGAGCCGAAGCTGGACTTTTATGGTGGAAATGCCATAGTGGCAGCGCACCTTCCCCATGCGGTGGGTGCAGCCTATGCCAGAAAGCTCATGGGAGAAAAGGCAGGAGTTCTATGTATCTTCGGGGACGGTGCCACCAACAACGGCACCTTCTTTGAGTCAATAAACATGGCCTCACTCTGGGAAGTGCCCGTTCTTTTCCTGTGTGAGAACAACTACTACGCTATAGGAACTCATGTAAGCAGGTCTTCGGCTCTGAAGGACCTTTACCTTAAGGCAAGGGACTACATGCCCACGGAGGTGGTGGACGGCATGGATGTGTTTGCGGTCTATGAGGCGGTTGTAAGGGCAAAGGGATACATAGAAGAATACGGAAAGCCTTACTTTATTGAAGCACACACTTACCGCTTTGAAGGGCACTCCATGGCAGACAAGGGGGACTACAGGTCTCCAAGAGAGCTGGAGATGTTCAGGAAGAAAGACCCCATAGACCTTCTTGTTAAAAGGTCTCTCAGAGAGGGCTGGCTCACAGAAGAGCAATTAAGGCTCATAGACCAGAAGGTGGAAGCGGTGGTGGAAGAGTCTGTGGAGTTTGCCCTGAACTCTCCAGAGCCTTCCGAAGAGGAGCTCTACACGGACCTTTACTGCGGGGTGTGTTCCGATGTTATACCGTGATGCCCTGAACCTTGCCCTTGACCATGCCATGGAACACGATGGGAGGGTTGTTGTCCTCGGGGAGGATGTGGGCTTCTATGGTGGAAACTACAAGGTGACTGACGGTCTTTATGTGAAATACGGAGAGAAGAGGGTTATAGATACACCAATAGCAGAAAACTCCATAGTGGGAACAGCCATAGGGATGGCTCTTATGGGACTTCGTCCGGTGGCGGAGATAATGACCGTAAACTTTTCCATGCTCGCTATGGAGCAGTTTGTGAACCAGATGGCAAAACTTCGCTACATGAGCGGGGGCAAGCTCTTTCTTCCACTTGTGGTGCGCATGCCTCAGGGGGTGGCAAAACAGCTCGCTGCACAGCATTCTCAGAGCCTTGAACACTTCTTCGCCAGCGTGCCCGGTCTTTATGTCTTCTGTGCTTCAGACTCCGTAAGTGCCTACCATGGGCTTCTTCATGCCATAAGGCTTGATGACCCTGTTATCTTCCTTGAGCATACCCTCCTTTATGGCATGGACTTTCCTTTTGATTACGTGCAGGGCTTTGACCCCTTCAGGGCAAGGGTTCTGAGAGAGGGAAGTCATATAACGGTCGTGTCTTATCTCAAGATGCTACACGATGTTCTCAAAGCCTGTGAATGGCTTCAGGAAAGGGACGGCATATCCTGTGAAGTTATAGACCTTACCTCTCTCAGACCCATAGATTTTGAGACCATATACCA
This sequence comes from Aquificaceae bacterium, assembly GCA_037481935.1. Lineage (NCBI taxonomy): Bacteria > Pseudomonadati > Aquificota > Aquificia > Aquificales > Aquificaceae > Aquificaceae bacterium. The sequence continues at coordinate 108,701 of JBBFKQ010000004.1, forward strand.
GTCTGTAAAAAAGACACACAGGCTTGTGGTGGTATACGAGGCACCAAAGACGCTGGGACTTGGGACAGAGGTTTCTGCAAGAGTCTGCGAGGAACTCTTCTACCTTCTTGACGCACCGCCTCTCAGGATTGCAGGAGAGGAAGTTCCCATACCCTACAACAGGAAACTGGAGCTAATGGCAATACCCACACCAGAAAAGATATACTCACAGATACTGAGCTGGAGCAGAAGCCATGGATTATGAAATTCTCATGCCTCAGTTTTCAGACACCATGGAAAAGGGCAAGATAGTCCGATGGTTGAAGAAGGAGGGGGATTATGTGGAAAAGGGTGAGGTGATAGCAGAGATAGAGGCTGAAAAGGCGGTTATGGAACTTCAGAGCTTTAAAAAGGGATTCATAAAGAGGATACTTGCAGGAGAAGGGGAAGAGGTTCATGTGGGAAAGTCCATAGCCATAATGGAGCTTGGGGAAAAGGTTGAAGTGTTAAAGAGACCGACCCCTGTGGAAGAGAAGCCCAGAGTTGAAGAGAGAAGGACAATCCCGGAAAAGAAGGAAGAGAAGGCGCCCCCTCCCCCACCTCCAAAAAAGGAGGAAAGGGTTGAACTACCTCCCGGTTTTGCTTCACCCTACGCAAGACTTCTTGCAAAGGAAAAGGGAGTGGAGCTACATGAGCTTCAGAGGGAGGGCAGACTGCCATCTCCAGCCCATGCAAGAGATGTGGAGGAATTTGAAAGGGAAAGATACTTTACTCCAAAGGCCCTTGAGCTTTTAAAAGAATACGACCTCAGCACCGACGAGCTTCTTAGAGAGTTTCCCGAAAGAAAGATTGACGAAGACCTTCTGCTTGCCTATGTGGAAAGGAAAGGAATTCCAAGAAAGGTTTCTATATCTTCCGTCCAGAAGAGCCTCATATCCAACCTCTCAAAGAGCTTTCTGTTTCCCCACTATCACATATACGAGGTTTTTGACCTGTCTGCCATTCCATGGGATAAGGAGATAACCCTGACCCACTGGCTCATAAAAATCGTGGGCGATGCCATGCAGTTTTTTGACAGGCTCAGGGCTGTATTCAGGGAAGACCACTATCTTGTATACCCTGGCTCTCATGTGGGTGTTGCCATGGCTGTGGGGGATGAACTCTACAACCCTGTGGTAAAGGAGGTGAACAGAAAGAGCCTCAGAGACATAGCTCAGGAGGTAAGAGAGCTCAGAAAAAAGGCAGAAGAGGGAAGGCTGAGTCTTGAAGAAATGAAGGGAGCAACCCTTACCATATCAAACCTTGGCATGTTTGGCGTAAGAGCCTTTGATGCGGTCATTCCCTTCGGTCAGGTATGCATTATGGCTGTGGGCATGCAGGAAAGCGACGGCAAAGCCCACATAACTTTCACTTTTGACCACAGGGTGGTCAACGGCTTTCATGCAGCACTTTTTGTAAAACACCTGAAGGAGAAGGTCCTTGACAGAAATTACGTAAAGATGCTAAAGAAGGGGGTGCAGAGTGTTTGACTATGATGTGGTGGTGCTCGGGGGTGGACTTGCCTATGTGGGGGCGGAGCTTTTGAGGAGCGCAGGTATGAAGGTGGCAGTGGTGGAAAAGGACCCCGCCCATCTTGGTGGCGTTTGTCTTCATGAAGGATGTATACCCACAAAGCTTTACCTCTTTGAAGCAAGAAAACTTTCTGACCTCAAAAACTCACCCCTTATTTCGGCAAAGGAGCTGTGCCTCAATCTGAAAACCCTCAAAGAGAAAAAGCAAAAGCTCACGAAAACACTTAGAGACCAGATTGAAAAGCTCCTGAAGGGCGTGGACTTCATATATGGATACGGAGAGCTTGTAGAGCCAAATGTGATAGAGGTGGAGGGGAGGAGAATCAGCGGGAAAAACATAATCATAAACACGGGCAAATCCTATCCTCAAAAGCCCAGCGGTGATGAGCTTCTGGAGCTTGAAGAGCTTCCACAGAGCATAAGGCTGGCAGGCGATGACCCACTGCTTCTTGAGTTTGCCTGCATGTATGCCCTCATGGGTGTATCCCTTGAGGCCTACTTTGATGAGAAAAGTCTTGATTTCATACACCCTTCCATAAAGAGCAGGCTTCTGAAGATGCTGAAAGACCTCCACATAGCCCTCAAGCCCCTTTCTGAAGCAGCCCATGAGGGCACATACTGGCTTATGAAGAGGGTGCCAAACTCAGAATGTATAAAGGTTGACCTTCCAAGGGATGAGAGAGGGCATGTGCTCGTGGACAGAAACTACGAAACTACACTGAAAGACCACTATGCGGTTGGAGACATAAACGGTATTGCTGAGCTTGCCCATGCCAGCCGGCTCCAGTCAATTTCAGTGGCACTCAGGCTCACAAAAGGTAAGGGCTTTTACACACCTCCTTACAAAATCCCCTATGTTCTCTACACGCAACCCCTGTCATACGCAAAGGTTGGCTTTACAAGAAGAGAGCTTGAGGAGAAAAATTTAGAATTTACAGAAAAGAGCGTAAGCCTCAGAGCCTTTGCAGTGGGTAGCATATACCATACGGAAGAAGGAATGGCATTCCTCTACTTTGACAGAAAGGGTTTTTTCCTCGGAGGGGAGGTTTTTTCAAGGGATGCAGGCGAGCTTGCGTCTGTGCTTACAGTAAGCCTCTTTTCCGAGCTTAACCTTGATATGCTCTCAAGGCTCTGCCTCCCTCATCCCACGCTTGGAGAGACTCCTTTTCTCAGGCTTTTATGATTTAAGGCATAACTGCTTCGTGAAAGGGACATAGAATAAAAGCATCAAGAGTAAGGAGGTGCTACCATGTGCTGTTTCAGCAAGGAAGAGCTTGAGAAAATAAGGGCTATGGCAGAGGAAAAAAAGAAGATAAAAGAGGCTCTCAAAAGCGTAAAACCCTCAGACTTTGAGAAGAAGGAAGAAAAGAGAGAAGCGCTTGCAAGCAAGTGAAGAGAGCTTCAAGGAGTATTCTGGGAGGGAGTAGCCGCTTTTATTGTATAATAGTGTTCTTATGAATTATGATGTTATCATAGTGGGTGGAGGAGCCAGTGGACTTGCCTGTGCTCTGACCCTTGCATCTGCAAGGGGACGGGGCTGGCAGTGGGCAGAGGGCAGAAGATATCTTCTCTTTGACACAGAGGGCTCAGACCTCAGAAAGGCTTTCCTCAAGAATGTGCCCGGTATAGACCACATTGCAGGCACAGAGCTGTTAAAGAAGATAAGAAGGCAGATAGAAGAATGGGGCGGCGTGGATTTTATTCAGGAAGAAGTGATAAGAGTTGAAAGAAGGGGGGAAGCCTTTGAGGTTGAGAGCAGGTCTGGCAGGACCTTTCTTTCAGGCTATGTGGTGCTCGCTGGAGGTTTTCATTCCTTCAGCATAAAAGGTCTGGAAATAGAGCTCCTTGAAAACCCAAAGTCTCCCAAGCCAGGCAGAGTGATGATAAAACATAAGGACTATGAGGTTGATAGAAACCTCTTCGTTGCCGGGACTCTTGCAGGCCTCTCTTCTCACTTCACTTCCTGTGCAGGCTCAGGTGTGGAGGTTGCCGTTGAAATACTTTCAAGGTTTGCGGGCAAGAGGATAGTAATACACGACGTGCCAGAGGTGACTTGAAAAAATTCATCCCTTTTGCCCTTACCCTTCTTTTCCTTTCTCTCCTTTTTTACTTTGTCCCAGCTGGGGAGATTCTCTCAAGCCTGAAAAATGTGGATTTTATGAGCCTTCTGCTTGCCTTTTTTTTATACAGTCTGAGCCAGCTGGTGAGGTCCCTACGGTGGAGACTCCTTTTGAAAAACCTGAACCTTTACCAGAGCTTTCTCATTAACTCTGCCAACATACTTTTTAACAACCTTCTGCCTGCAAGGACGGGTGAACTGAGCTGGTTTTACTATGCAAGAAGGCTCGGTGTAGGTCTGGGTGCTTCCCTCTGGTCTTTCCTTGTGGGAAGGCTCTATGACCTCATAAGTCTTCTCTTTCTCTTTTTTCTCAGTCTGTCCCCAGCCCTCGGCTATGCCATAATTCCCTCTGTCCTTCTCCTTCTGCTCGGACTGACCCTCTACAGGTTCTATTTTTTCCTGCCTTCTACTGGAAAGCTGGGAGAACTGAAGGAATTTATGAAAAAAGAAGCAACTCTTAGACTTTCTCTGCTTTTACTCCTTCTGTCCTCCTTATCTCACAGTCTGAAGTTTGCAAGCCTTCTTGTGCTTCTGCCTGTGGAGAACACAGACCTTTACAGAAGCTTTCTTGCCTTCCTGGGTGGAGAGCTCAGTTCTGTGCTTCCAGTTCATAGCTTTATGGGCTTTGGCACCTATGAGCTCGCCTTTGGTCTTCCCCTCAAGTTTCTGGGAGAGAGCCTCAAAGAATGGCTGAAGCTGGGCTTCATATTCCACAGCTTTCTTCTCCTGTCTTCTTTCATCTGGGGAGTTCCATCTGCCCTGCTACTCAGCAGGCACAGGACTTAGAAAAACTGCCTTATAATCTTCTTATGGAAAAAAAGGTCCAGACGCCACTGACCGATGAAGTCATTGAAGAACTAAGGGCAGGGGATAAGGTTTTAATCACGGGCTACATCTACACTGCAAGGGATGCAGCTCATAAAAGGATGGTGGAAGCCCTTCAGAAGGGTGAACCTCTACCCATTGATGTAAGAGGTCAGGTTATATACTATGTGGGTCCAACGCCTCCCAGGCCCGGGCAAGTTATAGGCTCTGCAGGTCCCACCACCTCCATAAGGATGGACAGGTATGTGGAGGACCTTCTCAAGCTGGGTCTTAAGGGTATGATAGGTAAAGGCTACAGGTCTCCTCAGGTAAGGGAGCTTCTGAAAAAATACAGGGCAGTTTACTTTGCTGCAGTAGGCGGTGTGGCTGTTCTCCTGTCAAAGTGTATAAAGTCCTCTGAGGTGGTCGCTTACGAAGACCTTGGCACAGAAGCGATTAGGAGACTCTACGTGGAAGATTTTCCCGTCATAGTTGCCAATGATATATACGGGGGGGATGTGTTTGAGGAGGGAAGAAAGAGGTTTGCGAGGATAGACCTCTAATGTGGCAGGAACTAATCGCCACGGGCTTTTATATTGGAAGGTTCAGATACGCACCGGGAACAGTTGGGACCTTCTTGGGTATACCTCTTGTTTATTTACTTGTTTACAAATGGTGGCTCACGCTGATTTTTGGTGTCCTGCTTTACTGGGTTGCTGTCTGGTCTGCCAGTTATATGGTGGAGCTAACAAGAGAAAAGGACCCTGAGGAGGTGGTTATTGATGAGGTTGTTGGGTATTTTCTCTCTTTTCTCCTTGTGGAACCAACACTGAAGGCTATCATGGTGGGCTTTATTACTTTCAGAATTCTGGACATAGTAAAACCCTATCCCATAAAGTTCTTTGAAAGACTGCCTGGTGGTCATGGTGTGGTGGCAGACGACGCAGTTGCAGGGCTTATGAACGCAGTCATACTCTATTTTCTTTTCAGCTAAGATATTTTTCAGCATGGAAATTTTCAGAAACTTTTTCCTTTCCTTATGGGACTACACACTGGACATACTCCCCTTCTTTCTCCTTGCAGTTCTTATTACATCTCTGCTTCAGGGTTTTACGAGCCTCAGCTGGCTAAAAACCTTCCTCAGGAAAAGAAGAACTGCGCCCATATACACTGGTATTCTTGCTGGGCTCTTGCCTCTATGTTCCTGTTCCATGCTTCCAGTGGCAAACCTTATAAGCAGCATGTCCAGAGGCTATGCACCAGTGCTCTCCTTTCTTGTGGTAGCACCAGTTGTATCCCCAGTAACCCTGCTCCTTACTTACGGTTACTTTGGTCTTCCCATGACTATGCTGAGACTTTTTGGCACTCTTTTCTTTGCCCTTCTCTTTGCCTACATATCTGACTTCTTTTTCAAAAAACCCAGTGGATTGCCCCTAACTATAGGAAGTGCAAGGGACACAGGCTGGAAATCCTTTGGCACGTACTTTAAGGATAACTTTCTTGGAATAGGCAGGTATCTCTTGCTGGGTATAGTGATTGCCTCCCTGATTAAGACCCTTATCCCCCCTGGTCTTATAAAGCCGATAGCCGGCAGTTTTCTATCTTACCCTCTCCTTTCTTTTGTATCCATACCAATTTATGTATGCTCCGGTGAGGAGGTGCCCATAGCAAAGGCTCTGGGAGATATAGGCTTCAGCTGGGGTGGTGCACTTACCTTTATGCTGGGAGGAACTGGCATATGCGTGCCTACTATACTGGCAACGCTTAAGTTCCTGCCAAAGGGCCTGGTCCTCGCATATGTGTTTTTCTGGCTCTTTTTCTCTGTAACCATGGGGATTCTTTACGATATATTCTTCTGGAAAGTTTAGTATAATTCTTAGAGAGGAGGGAAAAATGGACAGGTATACACAGGTTTTGCAGGAACTCATAAGAAACACAGGTCTTGAGGGTGCATCCCTCGTATCTGCAGATGGATTGCCAATAGCCTCAGTGCTCAAGCCAGGCATGGAGGAGGACCGCATAGCGGCCATGAGCGCAGCCATACTCTCACTGGGTGAACGTGTCTCAGAAGAGCTTGCAAAGGGTAACCTGGAACAGATAACTATCAAGGGGCATGATGGTTATGTCATACTCACTGGAGTGGGAAGGGATGCGGTGATGGTGGTTCTTGCGGATAACAATGCCAAGCTGGGGCTACTGCTTATGGAGATAAGGAAGTCCCAGGATAAGCTAAAGGGGATGATATAAAGGCTTATGGCTCTCACGGGTGACCTGAAAACCTTTAACTTTGTGGACATACTCCAGATAATAGCCAAGGACAGGAAGAGCGGGATTCTCCTTGTGGAGTGGAAGGATATAACGGTTGCCTATTACGTGAAGGATGGGGAGATAATCTTTGCCCGTCCTGTGGACAGGGTCTTCAGAGTTTATGCGGAGAGGGACTTTGACCTTCTGATAGAAAAGCTGCGCATATCAAAGGAGAACCTTTTTAGAACTGTGCAGAGGTTTCTACTTGAGAGACTTGACATGAAAGAGGGTGTGTTTTCCTTTACGCCAGGATTTGTGAAGTATAACTCCAACTATTCGGTTGTCTATCCAGTTGAAAACATAATCATGATGGCATCCCGCTACCTTACACCGGAGGAGGTTGAAAGAAAAATATCTGATGAAATGCTTCTTTTTGAACCCGCTGAGGGTTCCGAGGAAAAGCTAAAGAGGGTAGAGCTCACTCCAGAAGAGCAAAAGGTCCTTCCTCTCGTGAACGGCGAGAGAACTGTGTATGACATAAGGAAAGAGTCAGGTCTTGAAAACCTTACTGTGGACAGGGCTCTGTATGGCTTCCTTGCCCTTGGGGTAATAAAGAGAAAGAAGAAAGAGAGGAAACAGAAGCCTTCAATAGCCCTTGACCTTCTCATGAAGATAATAGAAAGGATAAGGGAGCTGTGATGAAGACCATAAAGAAGATAAAAATAGTGGTGGCTGGTCCCTTTGCGGCGGGCAAAACGCAGTTTATAAACACTGTGAGTGAGATTAAAACGGTTAAAACTGAAAGAAGAACTCAGGCAGTTGGCGAAAGGAGCGTGAAGGAATACACCACCGTAGCCATGGACTTTGGAAAGATACGCATAGATGATGAGCATGAGCTGTATCTCTTTGGCACGCCCGGTCAGTCAAGGTTTGACTTCATGTGGGAGATACTGGGTGAAGGTGCACTTGGAATAATAATACTGGTAGACAGCACAGACCCCTCCACCTTTCATGAGGCAAGGAGGATAATAAATTTCTTCCACTCTCGCTTTCCTGTTCCCATGGTGGTGGGTGCAAACAAGCAGGACCTGCCCAACGCTTGGTCTTCAGAAGACGTATCCACCGCCCTTGACATAGGTGAGGATGAGGGCATACCTGTGTTGCCCCTCTCTGCCATTGATAAGGAAAGCGTTAAAAGTGTGTTGCTTACACTGCTTGAAATAATAAAGGAAGAAATCTCCAGTTAAGGGAACTGCGCAGATCTTTTCAATGCCAGGCTTTCTTCAAAACCCATCATAAGGTTAAAGTTCTGCACCGCCTGTGAAGATGCCCCCTTCCCCAGGTTGTCTATGATACTTATAACTTCAAGTATGGATGTTTCTCTGTGATAGTAAAGGTATAAAAAGCAGAAATTACTTCCAGCAGCGTGCTTCATGTGCGGTGGCTCTTCTGTGAGAAATAGGAATGGCTCCCCTCTGTAAGTTTCCACATAAAGACCCCTGAAGTCCATCTCTCCGCATCTTGTATAGACTTTTGCCAGCATCCCCCGCACTGTGGGGACAACCTGTGGTGTAAACCTTACCTTCAAAACTTTTCCATAAACCCTATGAATAACTTCCTCCATTTCTGGTGTATGCCTGTGCCTGTCCACTGAGTAGGCGAAGGCGTTTCCTTCCATCTCAGGATAATGGAACTTCTGGCTCGTCTTTCTGCCTGCACCGGAAACTCCAGAGAGAGCATCCACGATTAAAAAGTCCATTTCAATACCTTCTTTAAGCAGAGGATAGACAGCCAGCAGTGTAGCAGTAGGATAGCAGCCTGGGTTTGCCACCAGCTGAGCTCCCCTTATATCTTCTCTGAAAATCTCCGGAAGTCCATAAACTGCTCGCTGTAGCAAATCTTTATGTGTGTGCTCAAAACCGTAGTATTCGGGGTATTTAGATGCATCCCTTATTCTGTAAGCGCCAGAGAGGTCTATTACCTTCTTACCCCTTTTCAGGAGCTCTGGCACAAGCTCCAGCGATGCTTCGTGTGGAAGGCAGAGAAAGGCAACGTCAAAGTCCTCATCAGGCTCTTCAGTAAGCTTTAAAGAGCCAACAGGGGCTGGCAGGAAGGAGGGAAAAACTTCAAAAAGCCTCTTGCCGGCATAGGATTGAGAAGTGAGAGAAGCCACCTTTACATAAGGATGCTCTAAAAGTATCCTGAGAAGCTCAGCCCCCGTGTATCCGGTGGCACCGTAGATACATACTCTTATCTCTTGCTCCATCTGTAGGCTTTTCTTGCCTTCATGAGTCCATATTTCTTTCTTTCCTTTTCCCTTGCATCCCTCTTCAGGAGTCCAGCTTTCTTGAGGCTACCTCTCAGGTCTGGGTTGTATTTGAGAAGAGCCTTTGCAACACCATACATTATGGCTTCCGCCTGCCCGCTTATGCCACCGCCGCTTACAGTGGCATATATGCCAAACCTTCCATCCAGACCTGTGAGCTTTATGGGATAGAAAACCTTATGATAGAGGGTTTCCCTCTGAAGATAGTCTTTCAGATTATACTCCTTTCCGCTTTCCTTGACTTTTACTATCTGTCTGTCTGTCCCTCTTATGAGCCATACCCTTGCCACACTTTCCTTTCTTCTTCCAGTGCCATAAAAGGCATTATCAAAGCCTATCTTAAAATCCTTCAGCTTCAGACTCATGCTTCAACCTCCAGAGTTCTGGGTTGCTGAGCAGTGTGCGGATGTTCGTTTCCTGTGTACACTTTTAGCCTCTTGAGCATTCTGTGCCCCAGTCTGTTTTTTGGAAGCATTCTCCTGACGGCAAGCCTTATAACCTCTTCGGGCTTGTGCTGGAGCATCCAGGAAAGACTTCTCTCCTTGAGACCACCGGGGTAGTTGCTGTGAAACTGATACTTTTTCTGCTCAGGTTTTTTGCCGGTGGCAATGATCTTGTCCGCATTCAGAACTATGACAAAGTCACCGCAATCCACGTCCGGCTGGTAGTAGGGCTTGTGCTTTCCCATAAGCACCCTTGCTATCTGAGAGGCAAGCCTGCCCAGAACCTTTCCCTGGGCGTCTACGACCCACCAGTTCCTTACCACATCCTCTTTTCTAACATGGTAGGTTTTCATCCTTCTTCTCCTTTAAGAACTTCTAAGAATTATACATTATAACACAGGTTATCTTTCCGCCTGCAACTTATACCCACCCTCCATCCATCCTTCCGGATAATACCAGTCCCTGAAGTATCTGTAGCCGAGGGCTTTCAGCTTTGAACCAAGCCTTGTATACTGCGGCTCCTTTCCCGCCTTTAGCTCCTGCATGGTCTGATGGTCCTCATAGTATTCCACAAAAACCCTTCTGAAGTATTTAGCCAGTATATGGTAGAGTTCCTCCTCAGAGGAGGAGCCAAAGAACTCCGGGCTAATGTGGAAAAGCTCCACCCACTCTTTCCAGTAGGGCTTTCTGCCATAAAAGGCTTTTATGAAAAGTATTCTCCTGCCATCTTTTCCAAGGGTTATGTTCTCTTCTTCCGCAAACCTTCCCCTTTCAACCCTGATAAGACTGAAGTGTTTCCCAAGTTCCTCTTTGAAAGCCTCCTTCATGACTTATAATTATAGGATTATGCACCATCTAACTCCAAAACAGATAGCGGAGCTAAAGGAAGAACTTCTGAGGATGAGGGAGAGGATAATAAAATATGCGGAGGAGCAGATAAAAGACCCTTCAAACGTTTCCTTTGAGGGTGGTGATGAGATTGACAGGGCAAACATAGAAACAGGCAGATACATAAGCCTGCAGAGGATAAAGACAAGAGAGTTAAAGCTTCTGCGTAAGATAGATTATGCCCTTATGAAGCTGGAGCAGGGCACATACGGCATATGTGAAAGCTGTGGAGCCCTGATACCCTTTGAAAGGCTGAGGGCAAGACCTGTCACCACCATGTGCATAAACTGTAAGGAACTTGAAGAGGAAGGAGAGCATGAGTGAGAGCTGGATGTTTCCGAGAGTGAGCAGGCTTCCAAAGTATGTCTTTGCTATGGTAAACGAGCTAAAATACAGGCTCAGGCGTGAGGGGGAAGACATAGTGGACCTGGGTATGGGAAACCCTGACCTTCCACCGTCGGAGCATATAGTGGAAAAGCTCTGTGAAGTGGCACGCAGAGATAACGTTCATGGCTACTCTGCTTCAAAGGGTATTCCCAGGCTCAGAAAAGCCATATGCGACTTTTACAGAAGAAGATACGGGGTGGAGCTTGACCCTGAGAGGGAAGCCATACTCACCATAGGTGCCAAGGAAGGATATTCTCACCTTATGCTTGCCATGCTTGAGCCCGGTGACACAGTGCTTGTATCCAACCCCACCTATCCCATACACTACTATGCTCCCATAATAGCCGGCGGTGATGCCATATCCGTCCCAATAATTCCCGATTATGGAGAGGTTTTTGAGGAGAGCTTTCTCAGAAGGGTTCATGATACCCTCAAGGCATCTTTTAGAAAGCCCAGAGCAGTGGTGCTGAGCTTTCCACATAACCCCACAACCCTCTGCGTGAGCCTTGACTTTTTCAGAGAGATGGTAAGGCTGGCAAAGAGGGAAGAGGTATGGCTTGTTCATGACTTTGCCTATGCGGACCTTGGCTTTGACGGTTATGAGCCTCCAAGTATACTGCAGGTGGAAGGGGCAAAGGATGTGGCGGTGGAGCTTTACTCCATGTCAAAGGGTTTTTCAATGGCAGGATGGCGCGTTGCCTTCATAGTGGGGAATGAGACGCTCATAAAGAACCTTGCCCATCTGAAGAGCTATCTTGATTATGGTGTCTTTACCCCCATTCAGGTTGCCTCCATAATAGCCCTTGATAGCCCCTACGAGATTGTGGAGAAAAACAGGGAGGTTTACAGGAAAAGAAGGGATGTGCTGGTGGAAGGACTTAACCGTATAGGATGGCATGTGGAAAAGCCGAAGGGAAGCATGTTTCTGTGGGCTAAGATACCCCAGTGGGTGGGTATGAACTCTCTTGACTTTTCCCTCTATCTGCTAAAAGAGGCCAAGGTGGCGGTATCTCCGGGCATAGGTTTTGGAGAATATGGTGAGGGCTATGTGAGGTTTGCCCTTGTGGAGAACGAACACAGGATAAGACAGGCAATAAGGGGTATAAAGAGGGCTTTTGAAAGATTTACACAGAGGGTATGAAAGTTGATGACCTTATCTAGAAGCTTGTTGACCTCCTAACGCAGGAGCTGGACCCCGACAGGATAATCCTTTTCGGTTCAAGGGCAAAGGGCAGCGCAAAGCCATATTCGGATATAGACATAGCGGTGGAGGGGGGCAAAGAGCTTGATCACAGGGAGCGGAGAAAGTTAAAGGAAAAGATAGAGAAGCTCAGTGGTATATACAGTGTGGATGTGGTCTTTCTCCATAAAGTGGAAAAAGACTTTGCAGAGCTTGTAAGAAGAACCGGCAGGGTTCTCTATGAAAAGGGAAGAGGTGCAAAAAGCCTACGAGAAACTCAGCAGAGCCTTTAAGACCATGAAGGAGGGGCTGTCAGAGGCAAAAACTCCTCTTGAGATTGACGGAGTTCTGCAGAGGTTTGAGTATACCTTTGAGTCCTTCTGGAAGTTTCTGAAGATACTTCTTGAATATCACGGCTTTGAATGCAAAATATAAAGACAGCCTTCAGGGCAGGGTTTCTGGAGGATGATGAGCTTTTCCTTGACATGCTTGAAGATAGAAATCTCGCCTCACGCATATACAGTGAGGCAGAAAGCAGAGAGGTGTTTGAAAGGATAAAGGGAAGATACATGGACAAACTTGAACGGTTTTTAGAGGGGATTACAGAAGTCTTTTAGCCCTTTGCGATAAAGTAGGCATGCACCTCCTCCGCACCCACAGAGAGGAGCAGGTATGCAAGCCTTTTTATGGTGGAGCCTGTAGTCAGAAGGTCGTCCACCAGAAGAACTCTTTTACCCTCAATAAAGTCTATAAACTCATCCCTGAGCATGTGTCCGAGAACTGCCTTCTGTCTTTTTTCTGCGTTAAGGCGTGCAAGGGGTGGACTTATGTCCCTTCTTCTGAAGACTTTCATGTATGGCACCTCTGCCCCTCTGAGTATATACTCCACATGGTTAAATCCCCTTCCCCAGAACCTTCTTATGTTAAGAGAAGGAAAGGTTATCATGTCTGGCTTTATCTCTTCAAGATAATCCGGCAGGTGCTCTTTTATCCTTCTGCCCAGAAGCAGTGCAAGGCTTTTTGAATTTCCAAACTTTATGCCGTGAAGGACCTCTCTCAGAACGCTCTCATACATACCAAAAACCCTGTAAGAAGCCACATATTCAATCTTTTCTGAGTAGTCCATGGGATGGTGAGGTTTTATGGCTTCAAGGCATCTATCGCATAAAAAGCCCTGAGAGGAACCACTGAAAAAACCCCCACAGGAAAGGCATTTCTCAGAAGAAAGTCCAAGTCTCTGAAGCAGACCTATCACATATAGCCCTCCCTTTTGAGGGAAACATAACCCTTTCGGTTTATTATGAGATGGTCAAGGAGCTCAAAGCCCATGAGCTTGCAGGCATCCCTGAGCCTTTTTGTGAACTCTATGTCCTCCCTTGAAGGTCTCAGCTCGCCCTTTGGATGGTTATGGGCTACTAGGATGGAATGACAGGCGGTGTTTATGGCGTGGTAGAGTATTTCCCTTGGCTCTGCGTGCAGGGCGTTCATCCTGCCTATGGCTATCACCTCGTGTGCTATAAGTCTGTTGGTTGGTGCGAGATAGAGGGCTATGAGATGTTCCCTTCTTTCGTCCACCATGTTCTTTAAAAATCTGTAGGCTTCTTCTGGATTGTTTATGAAGACCCCCTCGTAAGGGTCGCTTATCCTCTTTGCAAGCTCTATTATGGCCTTAATCTGACATGCCTTTGCCTCACCTATACCCTTAAAGCTCTTTATGACTTCCTCTGGGGACATTTTGCCCAGTCTCTGCCATCCCAGCCTCACTATTTCCCTTGAAAGGCTGAGCACATCCATCTCTCTGGTGCCAGAGCCAAGAATCAGTGCCAGCAGTTCTTCCTCTGTGAGGCTCTCCGCCCCGAGCCTGAGCATTTTCTCCCTCGGCTTCAGTTCCTCCGGAAGCTCCCTTATGCTTTTATTCCTCCGATACATGTCTTTCTATCCTCACCTTTATTATCCTCCTTTCATCCCTCTGAACCACTTTAAAACGGTATCCCTGATAGTCTACCACCTGCCCCTTTTCTGGAAGACCTTTAAGATTGAAGGAGAGAAATCCACCGAGGGTTGTGTAGGGACCCTCTGGAAGCTCAATGTTCAGGAGCCTTTCAATCCTCTCCCTCTCCACGCTGCCCTCTGCTATCCATATATCCTTTTCTATCTCCAATATGTCCTCATCTTCCTCTGCCCTTCCTTCAGAAAGACCTCCTATAAGATAGCTCTGGAGGTCATCCCATGTAATTATGCCCAGTATGTTTCCGCGCTCATCCACCACAAGACCCATATGTTCCTTGCTTCTCTTGAAAAAGTCAAAAACCTTGTCAAGGGTTGTAAACTCTGAAAAGTAATGGACAGGCCTTATTAGCTCCCTTATAAATCTTGCATGCCTGCTCTGCACCAGGTCAAAAAGGTCCACATAGCCCACTATCTGGTCAACTCTTCTTCTGTAGACGGGGAGTCTTCTATACTGGCTTTCCTTCATAAGTTCCATGACCTGCTCAATACCGGCATTTTCCTCCACCATGACCACCTCTTTTATGGGTCTAATCTCTTCTGTCACAAAAAGGTCCCTCATGGTTATGCTCTGAAGAGCTATTCGGAGGCTTTCTTCTCTTGCTGCAGTCTCTTCCATAAGCTTTATGATTTCCTCTTTCTGAAGCCTTTCCTGATACCTGTCTCTGAGGATATCGGTGATAAACCTGCTTACACCTCTTGAGATGGTGAGAATTGGCTTTGTAAAGGTCTTGAGCCTGCTTAAAATCCACAGGGAAGGCAGGATTAGCCTTTCTGCATGCTTCTGGAAGAGGCTTTTGGGGAGCAGTTCTCCAAGAAGGAGGGTGAAGACTACAAGGCTTGCGGAAAAGAGCACCTCAAGTCCTCTTATAAAGGGGAGGTAATCGGAGAGCTTAATAACCGCAAGGGTGTAAAAGGTAGAGGCAAAGACTATACTAACCGTGTAGCCGAGCATGGTAAGGGTTATGTAGTCCTCTGGGTTTTCGTGAAAGTCCCTGAGAAACTCCTGTTTTGTCCTTCTATACAGGTTCATCACTCTTCCCCTGTCCACGCTCACAAGGGCTATCTCAGACCCAGCAAAGAAGGCTTCAAGCAGTATGAAGAAAAAGGCACCAAGAAGAAATCCTAATATCTCCATCCCAGCACTACTCTCTCCTGTCCTGAGTAATCTCTGATGGTTTCAACTTTAAACCCCTTTTCTTCAAAAAGCCTCCTTACCACCTCCCCCTGGTCATGACCTATCTCAAGTGCTATGAGACCACCTGGCTTGAGGTAATCCGCCACTCCCGCTGCCAGTCTTTCGTAAAACTCCCATCCCCTCACTCCACCTATGAGAGAGGAATAGCCTTCTATTCTTATGCTCTTGGGGAGTTTTTCCCAGTGAGCCTCCGGAATGTATGGGGGGTTTGAAACAAGAAGGTCAAAGGGGTAGGGCTTTAGAGGCGTAAATAGGTCTCCTGCAAAGAGCAAAAGCCTGTCTGAAACTCCATGTCTGAGGGCATTCTTCCTTGTAAGCCTGAGAGCTCTCAGACTTATATCACTTCCAAGCATGCGCAGGTTTGTCCTGTAATATAGAAGACTCACGCTTATGCACCCTGTGCCCACGCCCAGCTCAAGGCCCAGAAGAGGTTTATCCTCTGGCAGTCTCTTGAGAACCTCCTCCACAAGAATTTCCGTCTCCGGCCTCGGTATGAGAACACCTTCCTCCACAAAGAAGGTCATACCATAAAAGTCCCACTCACCCAGGATATACTGAAGAGGATACCCCTCCTCAAGTCTGCTGAGTTCTCTGAAAAATCTTTCCTCCACCTCCGGGGGAACCTCAAGGCCTTCCATAAAATAAAGCTCCTTATGGTCTGTTCCCAGAAGGTGTGCCAGAAGGAGTGCTCTGTCCCTGAGGGATGCTCTGCTGGGTTTTTGAAGGAGCTGTCTGACCTTCATCTTTTATGAGAGAGCCTCTTTTTGAGGGATGGGTGAGGGCAAGAAGGATGGCTATTGCCATGAGAGAAAAGCCAAGCCAGTAGGTGACCTTTGTAAGAATCGTGTCCACACCGCCCGGTCCAAACACACCCTGCCCCATTCCACCAAAGGCGGTGCCCACATCCCCCCTGCTCCTCTGCATCAGCACCACAACAATGAGCAGAAGGGCAACTATTACAAAAAGCGTAAGAAGAAGGTAATACATGTCTACTATTATACGATAAGCTCTCCATCCTTTAACCTGTATATCCGGTCAAAGTATGCTTTCAGTTCTTCGTTATGTGTTGCCACAAGAAGGGTCAGCCCCTTTTCCTCCCTGAGTTTGAGGAAAAGTTCAAAAATCCTCCTGCCCTCAGCAAGGTCAAGATTTCCTGTGGGCTCGTCTGCAAGCAGTATTCTGGGTTCCAGCATGAGAGCCCTCCCTATGGCAACCCTCTGTTGTTCTCCTCCAGAGAGCTGACTGGGTCTGTGTCTGAGCCTGTGGGTGAGCCTGAGGTATTCAAGTATCTGCAGGGCTTTTTCCTTGGGTCTTTCAACACCAGCCAGCTGACCTATAAGAGTCAGATTTTCCAGCACATCAAAGTCCTCAAGAAGGTAGTAAAACTGAAAAACAAAGCCCAGATACTTCTGTCTGAAAGATGCGAGCCGGTCCTCATCCATCTCAACTATGTCCTGGTCCATAAGGTAAACCTCCCCCTCTGTTGGCCTTTCAAGGCCGGCAGTTATGTGGAGAAGAGTGCTCTTGCCAGACCCGGAGGGTCCCATCAGACCTACCACCTCACCCTCAAAGATCTCAAGACTTATGTCTTTAAGGGCCTCAACGCCACCCGGGTAGACTTTCCGCAGGTTCTTTATGTGTATAACCCTATTCATTTCTAAGGACCCTTACTATACTTTCCCTTCCCGCCCTGTAGGCGGGGAGGAGGCTTGCCAGAAGGGAAAGAACTACGGCACCCAGAATTGTAAAAATAATGTCGGAAAGTTCAAAGTGCACGGGCACGTGGTCCATGAGGTAGACATCCGCTGGAACCCTTACAAGCCTGTATTCGTTGATAAAATATCCTCCTACCAGAGACAGAAGGAGGCCGAGGAAGGCTCCAGAAATACCCAGCATAAGACCTTGAAGAAGGAATACATACGCCACCTGCCATCTCCTCAAGCCAAAGGTTCTCAGAACAGCTATATCTCTTACCTTTTCCCTTACCTTCATGAAAAGAAGGCTTGTTATGTTGAAGGAGGCTATTACAATCATGAGCATGAGCACAAAAAATATTCCCACCTTCTCAAGCTGTAGTGCATTGAAAAGAGGTTTGTTCAGGTCTATCCATGAACGCACTATGGCCATATCCCCAAGGCTTTTTTCCAGCTCTCTTTTTACCTCCTGGGCTCTGTAAGGGTCCTTGAGGTATACCTCATATCCAGAGAGCTGGTATCCCTCTCCAAAAAAGTCTGAGGCAGTTCTGATGTCCATAACCACTGTGGCGTAGTCCTGGTCAAAGACCCCCTTCTGGAAGATACCCTCAACCTTAAAAACTCTAACCCTCGGAAGAATACCAAAAGGGGTTCGTTTTCCCATGGGAGATAGCACCATCACCTCATCTCCTTCATGGAGCCCCAGTATATCTGCAAGCCCTCTGCCCACGAGAAGACCATCCTTTACCCTCTGCCCGTATATTTCTTGAGCCTCTTCCGGCTCAAGTGCCTTTACACTGACGCTTGTTAGCCTTCCATCCTTTGATATCAGTCCGTTGTAGAGCATGAGATAGTAGACCTTTTCTACGCCGGCTTTCTGACTTATGATGTTGCGATACTCTTCTCTGTTTTCCTGGCTTACGAGGCTGACCACTATGTGGGGCGATGCAGAAAGTATTTTTTCTCTGAGGGCTTGCTGAAAGCCTGCAAAGACGCCCATTGTAAGGAGAAGGGCGGTAACGCTAAGAACAATCCCAAGGAAGGCTATGAGAGAAACCAGCAGGGTGGACCCTCTGCTGGAAAGGAGATATCTCAGAGAGAGCTTCAGAAGGGGCATCATAATGCCTTTAGCTGTTCCAGTATCTCTCTCTGTCTGCGCATTATGTACTGTCTTATTTTCCTGGTCTGTTCTTCCCTGAGGTTTATCTTAAAGCCAAGCCTGACATATACATCCCCTTCTCTGCTTATTATGTTCTTGAGTTCTCCCTGTGCCCTTATCACCCCTTCCCTTGGAAGCTCTATTTCAAGCTCAAAGGGAGTATGTATCCTGGATGCATCCGTTGCTATCTGTGATAGAATTTCTACGAGCCTTTTTGTATCCTCGTTACTCAGCAAAACACCAACCCCAGATTCGCTTATGTCTGCAGCCCTTGTCTTCACAAGGCAGTTGTCTTCCACGCAGAAGGATACATAGACAGGCTCCTTTTCTGTGGGCTCAACCCTTATGAACTCTCTGAGCACCACAGGTGGAGCAGGCACCGGCGAGTCAACTTCGAGAACCAGCTCATCCCTTATGTTGCTGAATACCTTACATATAAGGAACAACTCTCTGACCTTTATGTAAACAGGAACATTGTCTGAGAACACATGTCTGAACTTACAACCCTTAAAGTCAAAGCTGATGAACCTTTCCTGAGGAGATACCCACCTCACAGAAAGTTTTACCCTTATGGGTATTTGCCTCCAGGATGTGACCACCTCGCAGGACCTTTCCCTCTCCAGCTCCTTAAGCACGTCTGCCACCATCATAGTTTTATTATACTTTCCTCTGTTATTATGGCAGTTATGTTTTCTGGTGGAGTTATATCAAAGGCTAGGTGAAGGGCGGGCGAGCCCTCTGGGGCTACAGGAATATCTCTTATAAACTTCACCTCTCTCTCGTCCCTTTCTTCTATGGCTATGCTGTCTCCCGTGATGGATCTGGTGTCAAAGGTTGACCTCGGGGCCGCCACATAGAAGGGTATTCCGTGAGCCTTTGCAAGCACTGAGAGTGAATATGTTCCAATTTTGTTTGCCACATGGTAATCCTTTGTTATCCTGTCTGCACCCACTATAACACAGTCCACCAGTCCTTTTCTCATAAGAAAGCCAGCGGTTGAATCTGTGATTATACTGTGGGGTATGCCCTCTTTAAGAAGTTCCCAGGCTGTAAGTCTTGAGCCCTGAAGGTAAGGTCTTGTCTCGTCTACCCATACGGAAACATTCTTCCCTGCATAATGTGCAGACCTTATGACACCGAGGGCTGTGCCCCAGCCGGCAGTTGCCAGAGCTCCAGTATTGCAATGGGTCAGTATCCTTGCTCCTGCGGGGATGAGCTTCTGGCCAAGCTCCCCCATTTTTCTGTTTGCCATATAGTCCTCCTCTTCTATAACCCTTGCCTCTGCTTCTATGTCCCTGCCTTCCTGAAGGCATCTTTTCATTCTGTCCAGCGCCCAAAAGAGGTTGTATGCAGTAGGCCTTGTGTTTTTGAGGGTTTCATAGACTTTCTCCGGATTTTCTCCAGACCTCACGCCAAGGACAAAGCCATAGGCGGCAACGCATCCAATGGCTGGTGCTCCCCTCACAACCATATCCTTTATTGCCCGGGCCACTTCTCTGTAGTCTTTTAGATTGTGCCATATTTCTCTATCGGGAAGCTCTCTCTGGTCCAGAAGCTCAAGGGTATCACCCTTCCAGTAAAAGGCCTTCACTTCCATAACTTATATATAATAGACTTGCCAGGTCTGAAAAAAAGATTATAATTATGCCCGTGGAGGGGAAAACTTGAGAGGGGAGCAGATTGAAAGCTTTCCGGTGCCTGCTGGGTTGAACTACAGGGTTTCTTCATATTACACTGCTATATCTTTTGAGGATGTTATTTTTGAGGTTTTTGGGGAGACGACCTTCACTCCAAATGAACATGAGCCTCTGAAGAAGGTGGACCAGGAAAATCCTTTAACTGCTTTAGGTGAAAACCTCTATATAACTGCTTTTCCTGATGTAATACTTCTGATGTCTGCTTCCCCAGCAGAAGTGAAAGACATACAGGCAAACAAGCGTGCTTCAAAAACGGAAGCAATTCATACGATTGAGCCACAGCCCATAAATATCCCACATACGCCCCTTAATAAGGAAGAGCCCGTTGCTGAACTGAAAATTTCGCAGGATGAGGCTTCGTGGTCATTCTGGGAAAAAAGTGCAGAAATTCTAAACAGGACAAATCCTGACTATGAGCCAATTTTTGCTGAAAAAGAAGAAAGGTCAGAGACCGGGAAGTATCTGCCTTATATGAACTCAGAACAGATTGAACAAGGCTATGATTTCGGGAATAAGCCGGCCCATCGGGAGGCTTTTCGGGTAGAAATAGAAACATCTGAGAAAACTTATGGTTTAACCCATAGACAGACCAGTGCCAACAGCAAAGGGATAGAGCCAGAGCGCTTCGCAGTGTCCTACCCTGAGCAAGGTAAGTTCTTAGAGGTCACATTTTCTACGCCTTCCCAGAATGAAGCCTCTGGTGTTAGAGAGGATATAAACTCAGACAGTGAAAAGTTTGCCGAGTTTTCTCAGGAAAAATACGACTCTCATGCCAGGACATTGGTTCATCCCGATAAAGCAATAGAGAATGGAGAAGACCATAGAAAAGAAAAGGGGGGTAAAAGTTCTGACCTGCTGTCCTTTGAAGGGCATGCAAACACTGTCAAGTTTCAGGATGATAGGGTTCAGCAGATAGAGAGGGTTGAAAAGCCACAACCTCAACCTTCCTATGAACCAAAGCATATAAACATACGCCTTGAGGAAGGCAGCGTAAGATTCATGCTTTCTGGGGATAGACTGAGGCTCTTCATGAACTTGAGCGAAGACCTATACAGACAACCAACCACTTTCGAGGTTCACAGGCTTGTTCAGTCCCTTCAGAGCCTTGGGCTTAACCTTGAGGTTCTTAAACTTAACGGAAACAGTCTTTACAGCTCAGACCATAGGCAGGGTGCTAAGAGGGAGAGCAGGGAAAAAAGTCATATGTTTTTTGTATCCGAACCCTCAGAAAATACCGCAAAGAGCTTCAGCCTTTATCTTTAGACCCTGAAAAGCCTGAGCCTGCTTAGAAGTTCTAAAAGAACCTTGGCAAAGTAAACGTTTGAAACAAAGGAGGCTATTGTTCCTATGGTAAGGGTTGTGGCAAAGCCCTTTACGGGACCACTGCCGAACTGGAAGAGTATGAGGGCCGCCACAAGAAGCGTTATGTGTGTGTCCCATACTGCGCTGAGGGTTCTTCTGTAGCCCAGCTCAATGGATTTTCTCACGCTGTTGCCAAGCCTGAGTTCTTCCTTTACCCTCTCAAATATGAGGACGTTTGAGTCCACCGCTATGCCCATGTTCAGTATTATGCCCGCAATGCCCGGAAGGGTAAGGGTCCCACCAAGAGCAACTAGACCAGCCCAGAGCATGAGGGCATTAAGGATTATGGAGAGTGTAGCGGTGACGCCCGCAGTTCTGTATCTGGCTACGAGGACAAGAACAAGGAGCAAAAAGCCTGCTATTCCAGCCTTCATACCCTGCTCTATGGCATCCCTTCCAAGGGAGGGACCAACCACGCTTTCCTGCAGGAAATTAACCTTTGTGGGAAGAGCACCCGCTCTCAGCACTATGGCGAGCTCTTTTGCCTCTTCGGGTGTAAAGTTCCCACTTATCTGCCCTCTGTCGCTTATCCTGCTTCTTATAACGGGTGCAGAGATTACTCTCTTGTCAAGCACTATAGCAAGCCTTCTGCCTATGTTCTGCTCTGTTGCCTGTGCAAATACCTCTGAACCCCTTCCTGCAAGCTCAAAACCCACTGCGGGCATACCAAACTCGTCGGTTGTGGTGTAGGCGGTCTTCAGGTCTGCCCCGGTTATTACCGGTAGTTTTTCCACAAGAAACCATTCTGTCCCGCTCTGGTCCGGGAGGAGCTCGTAGTCCCTTGTGAGTTTTTCCTGAAGCGCCTCCTTCGGTCCTGCTTCCACAACCAGCTTTAGCTCCAGAAGTGCGGTTCTTCCCACTATGGACTTTGCCCTCTGTATGTCCAAAACTCCAGGAAGCTCCACCAGTATTCTATCTGCACCTATACGAGTTATGACGGGCTGGACTACGCCCAGCTCATCAATCCTCCTGCGGAGAACCTCCATTGTCTGCGTGAGCACTCCACTTCTGAGCTGTTCTATCTCTGCATCCTTTAGCCTGATGAATACCTCACCTCTTTCCCTTCTTGCTACCGTAAACCTGGGAAATTCTCTTTCAAGGAGGGAGGAAAGCTTAATGTATTCGCCTTCTTCAAGCAACTCAACCTTTATTCCATCAACACCCGCCGTAACATCAAGAACCCTGACCCCTCCCTCTCTCAGCTTCTGCTCCACATCTTTGAGGAGCCTCTCATATTCCTGCTCAAGGCTGTAGTTCATATCGGGCTGTATAACCATTGATATACCGCCCCTGAGGTCAAGTCCGAGGTTTACAGGCTTGAGGACAACCACCGCCACCGAGACAGCTATTATCAAGAGCAGGATAAGGAGGTTAATTTTCAGGTCCTTCATGTTTTCTTACAACATTTTACAAAACTTTTTTCAGAAAGGTGTTAAGACTGGAAAGATAACATTCAAGAACCTTCTCGCTGTGTTCTCTCAACCCAGTCTTATCCGTGTTCTCTTCTCTGCTCAGAAGCTCAAGCAGTCGCCTGTATAACTCCTCCTCATCCTTTACGCAAAAGCCAAGCCCTCTCTCTTCCAGAAAAGCTCTCAGGTCTTCCACCTTTTTAGTGTTAGGTCCGTAGAGCACTGGCTTTCCAAAGTAAGCGGGTTCAAGAAGGTTATGCCCGCCCACGGGAACAAATGTCCCCCCCACAAAGGCCACGTTTGCGTATCTATACAGGGAAAAGAGCTCTCCAAGGGTGTCAACCACCAGCACTTTCCATCCCTTTTCTTCTCTGCTTCTCAAGCACACACCCATTCCATCAAAGAGTTTCATCACTTCTCCAGCCCTGCTCACATGTCTGGGTGCTATGAGGAGCTTGAGGCTTTCAAAGTCCCTCAAAAGCCTTTCATAGGCTCTCTTTATAATAAGCTCCTCCCCGGAATGGGTGCTGCCTGCTACGAGAAGTTTTGAGCCTTTCACCTCCAGCTCTGAGGGTGGAGGTTCTTCAAGCACAAACTTCAGATTGCCACAGGAGTGGACATGTGCAGACCCGTAAGACCTGAACTTCTCAGAAGACCTCTCCTCCCTTGCCAGTATCAAGGAGAATCTTTTTGAAAACCATCTTTCAAGCACTCCACCCTTTGAATAGGCGTTCAACCATACCTTCGGGGCTCTGGTGGATAATATGAGGAAGGGCCACAGCTCCCTCTCCATTATGAGGATCGCCTCCGGGTCTATTTTTCTCTCAAACTTGCTTATGAGAAAGGGTATGTCTGGAGGAAGCCTGTAAAGCTCGTGGAAATAGCCTTTTCCTTTTTGAGACTCAAGATATTTTCTTGCCCTGAAGGAAAAGTATGTAAGGGTTATGTGATAATCCCTATATAGCCTTTTGAGAAGAGGCTTGGCAGTGTTGAACTCACCTACGCTTGCAACATGAAACCAGAGCCTACCTTTCCCTCTTTCCACTTATGAACTCTTCCACCATCTTCCTCGCCTGCCAGTCGGGATACTGCACTGGGGGGTGCTTCATGGTGTAGGCGCTTATTGAATAGAGGGGTCCACCTGTGCCTCTGTCCCTTGCCAGCTTACAGCACCTTATGGCGTCTATCATGGAGCCTGCGCTGTTTGGAGAATCCTCCACATCCAGCTTTAGTTCCACATACATGGGAACGTCCCCAAAGAGCCTCCCCTCAATGCGTATGTAGGCTATTTTTCTGTCCTTTAGCCATGGCACCCAGTCAGAGGGTCCTATGTGTATGCTGAAGGGGTCCATCTCGTAAGGTATGAGAGAGGAAACCGCATGTGTCTTCGAAACCTTTTTTGTCTTCAGCCTTTCCCTTTCAAGCATATTCAGAAAGTCCGTATTTCCTCCAAAGTTAAGCTGGTATGTTCTGTCAATCTTTACTCCCCTGTCAAGAAAGAGCTGGACAAGAGTCCTGTGAACTATAGTGGCGCCAACCTGAGACTTTATATCATCCCCAACCACCGGTATGCCCTCCGCCTCAAACCTCTCTGCCCACGAGGGGTCTGAAACTATGAAGGTGGGCATACCGTTTATAAAGGACACTCCTGCCCTCAGGCATGCTTCTGCATAGAACCTCGCTGCCTGTTCGGACCCCACCGGCACATAGTTTATGAGCATGTCCGCACCCGTTTCTTTGAGAACCCTTACCACATCTTCAAGCTCGTCTTCCCTTTCTTCAGATAGCACAAAGCTCCTTTCCGGAGGGTAGTTTGCCATATGGCCTGCATATCCGTCCAGCACCTTACCCTTTCTAACAATAACGCCAGTTCTGGGCACATCCTTTTCAAAGACCGCAGTGCAGTTTGGCTGAGAAAATATGGCTTCAGATAAATCCTTTCCAACCTTTCTGGCATCAATGTCCCATGCGGCAACCACTTCAATGTCCCAGGGCTTGTAGCCACCCACATCTTCAAACATGAGACCACTCACATCTTCTCTGTGCTTCGCATAGTAATAGATACCCTGAACAAGGCTACTGGCACAGTTTCCTACGCCGGCTATTGCCACTCTTATTTTTGACATTTTAACCTCCGCAAAGGCTTATAATATTATAGCAGGATGAAGGTTCTTATGGTCTTTTACTCAAGGCTACTCCAAGAAAGCGATCTGCTGCAGAAGGTAGCGGACAGGGTTAACACCCTCAAAAGGCTCATAGGTCCAGATAGCCTATATGCAGTGATAACTACGGAGATGAAGGACTTTATAGACAGGTTCCCCGACCTCGTATTCATAAGAAACGATAGGGGAACCTTCCTTTACGGACTTTACAAAGGTCTCAGGAAGCTAAGGGGAAACGATGTGCTTGTCCTTGACCCTTCTCACGTTATAAGCCTTGATAAACTAAGAGAGTTTATCAGCAAGAGGAGAAAGAATGTCCTCTACTCAACAGATGGGGAATGGAAAGGTCTGGCACTTCTCAGGCTCATAGACCTTGATTACTTTATAAGAACTCTGGAAGGCTTACTTGGAGAAGAGAAGGACCTCACCACTGTGATGGAAAAACTCAAGCAGGAATATGGTATAGAATATGAAACTCTTTAAGGAGGAAAGCGATGGATGAGATAATTGTTGGCAAGTATGTGGTGAAAACAGACAGGTATTACACCAAGGACCATGAGTGGGCACTTGTGAAGGGAAACAGGGCGTGGATAGGTATAACAGATTATGCTCAAAAGGAGCTTGGCGACGTGGTCTATGTGGACCTGCCTCAGGTAGGCGAATCCTACGAGAGTGGTGATACTATAGCCAATGTGGAATCGGTAAAGAGCGTATCACCCATATATGCACCTCTCTCTGGCACTGTGGTGGAAATAAATGAAGTATTAAACGATGAGCCTCATCTCATGAACGAATCACCCTACGAGGATGGATGGCTGGCTGTCATAGAGCTTTCTGACCCAATGGAGGTGGAGGACCTTATGCCCGCAGAGGATTACGCACAACTTCTCGTGGAGATAATAAAGGATGAAAAGGGAGAAACCGTAAAGCTAGGTCTGCCGGAGGAAGAAGAAGAAAGGTTTGAAGAATCCCTTGAAGCTCTGCCTGAGGAGGAGCTCGGCTACGAAGAAAGGGAAAGGTAGATGTATATTCCCCATTCAGAGGATGAGACGCAGAGAATACTCAGGCAACTTGGGCTTGAAAGACTTGAAGACCTCTTTTCACACATAGACGCATCCCTTCTCTCAAGGCCTGAGCTTCCGGAGCCGAGGAGTGAGGAGGATCTCAGGAGATATTTCAGAGACCTGAGCGGAAGGAATACATCCCTCATATCCTTTGCAGGCTTTGGAGCCTATGACAGGATAATACCCTCTGCCATATGGCAGATTCTGAGCAGGGGGGAGTTTCTCACCGCCTACACACCCTACCAGCCTGAGGCATCTCAGGGAACATTACAGGCTCTTTTTGAATACCAGACCCTTATATGTGAACTCACCGGCATGGAAGTTGCCAACGCCAGCATGTATGATGGAGCTTCCGCCCTTGCAGAGGCGGTTCTTATGGCAAGGGCTATAAGGGGCAGGGGGAAGAGGGTTGTGCTTTCTGAGGGTATAAACCCCCTCTACAGGGAAGTTGTAAAAACCTACCTGATAGGATACGAGGACGAGATAAGCCTGTGCCCCCTTACGGAGGAAGGCTATACGGATTCTGAGAGGCTGGAAAGTTTTCTCAGGGATGGCGAGGCTCATGCCCTTGTGGTGCAGTATCCAAATTTCATGGGCTATGTGGAGCCTCTTACGGTTCTTTCTGAAATGGCAAGGAGGTATGAAGTGCCACTTGTGGTGGTGGCGGACTCTGTTGCCCTCTCGATTCTCAGGTCTCCGGGAGAGTTGGGTGCGGACATAGTGGTGGGAGAGGGTCAGCAGATGGGAGTCCCCCTCAACTTTGGAGGACCCTACGCAGGCTTTTTTGCCACGAGGATGGAGTATTTGAGAAAAATGCCTGGAAGAATCGTGGGTATGGCCGAGGATGTGGAGGATAAAAAGGCTTTTACCCTCGTCCTCCAGACAAGGGAACAGCACATAAGGAGGGAAAGGGCAACCTCGAACATCTGCACAAACCAGAACCTGATAGCCCTCGCAAACCTCCTCTACATGGTTCTTCTGGGAAAGGAGGGGATGAGAGAGGTTGCAAAGCAGAGCCTTTCCAAGGCCCTATACCTGAAAAGAAGGCTTCTGGACCTGGGCTTTGAGGAGGTATACACTGGCAGGCATCTCTGGGAATTCCCCCTCAGACACAACAGAGCAAAAGAGCTTCACAGAAAATCCCTGAGAAATGGCTTTCTGGCAGGCGTGCCCCTTGAAAGGTTTGGCTATTCTAAGAGCCTTCTCTTTGCGGTTACAGAGAAGAGAACAAGAGAAGAAATGGACGGGCTTGTAGAGTCTATGAGAAACATCTAAGATTTCCTTAAATTTATCTGCATCTGTGGCTCTGGAGACGGTTTTGCAAAGAGAAAACCTTGCATGTAATCAACTCTTTCTACCAGAAAGTTAAATTCTCCTATGCTCTCCACACCCTCTGCCAGAACCTTTATGTGGTTTTGCCTGCACATGTTTACAAGGGCATCTACAACTCCCTTTCTCAAGCTGTCTCCGTTTACATTGTGAACTATATCTCTGTCAATCTTGATTATATCCGGTCGCAGATTTATAAGGTTGTTAAGACCAGAAAAGCCTGAACCAACATCATCAACTGCCACCTTGAAACCCATCTCTCTGTAGTAGTCCATTATATTTCTGAGATGTTTTATATCCCTGACTTGATGGCTTTCAACTACTTCAAAAACTATGTTTTCATGCCTGAGATTGTAAGTGTTAACAAGCCTTATGGTAGTTTGCAGACAGGTTTCTGGATTGTATATGCTGGTGGGCACGAAGTTTATAAATATGAGGGTTTCCCTCAATCCTCTTTCTGCAGATTTCTGTATGGCAATTTCCCTACAGGCCCTGTCAAGGTAAAAGAGGCTGTCTGTCTTTTCTGCACATTCAAAGAGATAAGCAGGTGATACCTGCGAACCCTTCTGGTTTATACCCCTTATAAGGCATTCAAAGCCAACCACAGATAGGTTGCTGTCCACTATGGGATGAAAATACACCATAAGCCTTTTTTCCCTTAGAATTTCCATGTATTCGTCGCAGGCTACCTGCGAAAGCCAGAAATTCAGATTTCTTGCATTTTTTACATGATAACTTCTGAACCTCTCCCCTGGAGAAAGAACCACAAGCCATATATCTTGGCTCTCAATCTCTGACAGCCCCTTTGCCTCATAAAACCTGTAAAAGAAGCTCTTTAGTCCTGAAACCTGTAAAGTTATTGAATCCTCTTCATCATAAAACTCATATGAGAGGTCCTCAAGCTGTTTCTTTAGTTTTTGCCTTAATAATTCACTCTCGGCTATGAAAACAAGTGTGGCAGGCTCTTCCCTCAGTCCCCCTATTGCATTGCACTTCCCGCATTCCTCGTGCATATCAGTTTCCTATTATCCATCACCAGCGGTATCCTGTCAATACACCAAAAAAGAGGCCAGTTCTGTCGTAGAAGTCTAGATTGGAGTTAACCTGTCTTTAAGCTACAAGAGATGTTATGTAAATCCTCTGGTGGAAAATATTGTTTCTTGTCAACGCTACAAGGGCGTAGTATCCTGTTTCCTTTCTCTTTTTGAGAAGAACTGGGTCCTGTTTCATGTATCTGTCCACTTCTACTCCCATGCCTGCATTGAAAAGATAGAAACCTGTCCTGTAAGAACCTGACAGACCCAGAGCATAGCCTGCGTAAGAGTTTGCCCTGCCCTTTGCCTCTGAATATCTGAGATTTACAGAGGGAGTCAGTCTCAGGCTTTTGCCAAAGCTGTAGGTGTATGAATAGCCTGTATCTATGAGAATTCTGTCTCTTCTCAGGTCTCTTTCTCTTTTACCTAACTGGTCATCCTCCACGTCAGAATATGTAGACTTCAGCGTGAGGCTTGAATTACCCTGAGAGAATCTTATGCCAGCCTCGTAATCACGCTGGTATGTCTTTTCTCGCGGGATGTTTACCAGATAGGGGTCTTTCCATACTCTTCTGAAGGGGTTGTAGCCAAAATAGAATTCTGTTGACTGGAATACAAAACCCTCTCTTTTCAGGCCCGCCTGAAGGGTGGGCGTTGCTCCTTCCGTGGTTGTCCTCAAGAAGTAGGTGTTTGCTCCGCTCCTGTAGGAGAGGTTAAGGTCAATCAGGGGGATGGCTCTGAGAAAGCTATCCTCCGGCTTTCCAAGATTTTTTATGATGCCTGTGGACCTAGTGGAGTTGTTGTCCTCTCCCCATATAAGAGCTCCACCTGCACCTATACGATTCTCCGCCATGGAAGCCGCAGGCAAGAGTAGCGTCAGCAAAGTCCTGTATGCACGCATGGCTCACACCTCCTGACTTTTTTCTGCAACTTCTTTTGTAAGACCATGTGACAGCAAATCCCTGATGTCCTCCCAGAAAAGATAGAGGACCGGCAGACTGCCAAGAAGAGCCCAGAAGGCTGCCAGAAGAAGGGTTGAACCAAAGGCATCCGACATGGCATAGAGGCTCTGGAGCTGGTAGAGCATTGCTTTTGCCCTTTCTTCAGCCTGATGGGAAAACTGGTATATAAAATCAGCTGCCTCCTTTATCTTCATCTGAAGCCAGTATGGGTTCTGAAGCTCTGTGCTCCTCTGAAGGTTTTCTGCGGCAAACCTCTGAAGGTCGTTGGTAGCAAGGGCTGTGCCAAAAGACCCACCCACAAATCTTATATAGTGCATAAGGCTCACTCCGAGGGTAGTCTTTTCCCCCAGTCTCTTCAGCGCCATCTGAGTCACAGGAGCAAAGAAAAAGCCCATACCTGCACCCATCGCCACAAGATAGAGCACCGCAGTGCTCCCCGGAGTAAAGTAGTTGAGCCTTGGCAGCAAAAGAAAGGCGACTGACAGATAAAGAACTGTTGCCACATACAGGGCAAACCTTGGTGATTTTTTATCGGAGATTATGCCCGCAACTGGAGAGAGAAAGCCTATGGTAAGGGCCATGGGAAGTATGGCAAGCCCCGCCTGAAGGGTTGTGTAGCCCTTGAGCTTTTCAAAATAAAGAGGTATAAGATAGAAGACCTGATACATGGAAAAGCCCAGCACAAAGCAGTAGACCCAGAAGGCGACCACAAACTCCTTTATCCTGAAGATGGAAGGGTCTATAAGCTTATTTCTGGATGTGAGTTCTGATAGCAGAAAGAGAAGGAAAGAAAAGAGAGAAAGAAGAGAAAGATGGAGTATAAAGTCGCTGGCAAACCAGCCCTCCTTCTGTCCCCTTGAGAGCACCACAAGCAGGCTCACAGTGGCAAGGGAGATGAGAAGGTAGGAGAGAAAATTGAGCCTTAGCCTGTGGATAGGTCTGTAGTCTTTGAGAAAGAAAAGGGCAAGGGTAAAGTTGAGTATGCCTATGGGAAGGTTTATGTAGAAAATCCATCTCCAGTCTATATGTTCTGTTATCCAGCCTCCAAGGGTAGGACCAAGAGCGGGAGCAAAGCTCACCCCGAGCCCATATATGCCCATGGCAAGACCCCTCTTCTCTGGGGCATAGGCGGAAAAAAGAAGGGCCTCCGCACTGACCACTATGAGGGATTCACCAAAACCCTGAACGGTCCTTGAAGCTATCATCCACTCAAGGGACTGAGCCTGACCGCAGAAAAAGGAGGCGGTGGTGAAGAGAAAAAGGCCCGCCAGAAACACCCTTTTGAGTCCCACCCTGCTTTCAAGCCACTCTACCAGCAAGATGGCGGTAGCTGCGGAGGTCATGTAGGAGGTTATCACCCACTGGACGCCATAGAGGTCTGTGCTCAGAGGTGCCATCATCTTTGGAACCACTATGTCCACTATGGTGGTATCCAGGATTGCCATAAAGACCCCTATCATCAGAGAGAGGGTCAGGACTGCACGCTCTGGGGGCGTTAGGGCTTCGTGAAAGGGCTTTTCTTCTCTCATTCTCTCCTTATCTCCACCCTTCCTCCCATGCCAACTCTGAGAAGGCTCATGTCTCCCTTTGTTATCTTAATCTTTACGGGTATCCTTTGCACCACCTTTGTGAACTCCCCGGCGGATATATCTCTTGGCACGAGGGCGAAGGTGGCGGCGGAGGCAGGGCTTATCTCTTCCACTACCCCTTCAAACACAACACCCTTATAGGCATCAAGCCTGATGTATGCCTTTGAGCCCTGCTTTATACCTCTGAGCTTTGTTTCCTCAAGGAGAGCCTCCGCAAAGAGTGAGCTGTCATCCACAAGGCTGAAAGCTGGCTGACCTGGTCTTACCATGTCCCCCACGCTTATGAACCTCTTTGCCACAACTCCATCCACAGGGGAGCGAAGCTCAGTCCTCTGCAGGTCAAGCTGAGCCTTCTGTATCTGTGCCCTTAAAGCCTTTATTTCCTCTTCAAGGGAGCTGACCTGTTTTTTGAGTTCCTGCACCCTAAGCCTGTCTAACTGAGCCCTTTCGAATTCTCCCTGAGCTTTTGAGTAGACCGCTCTGAGTTCTTTCAGATGGTCCTCAAGGGCTTTCTTTCTCATAAGAAGGCTTCTGTAAGAAGTGTCAGCCTGTTCAAACTTCTGCTTTGGTATCAGACCCTCTTTCAGTAGATTTTCCAGTCTGTCTCTGTCTCGCTTTGCCTGCTCAAGCTGAACATCCATCTCCTGTATCTGCTTCCTGAGGGCTTCCTCTCTGGCTTTTACTTCGCTGAGCGTGTCTTTTGAGATATCTACACCTATATTAATCTGACCCTGAGACCTATTTAGCTGAAGCTCAAGGGCTTCCTTCTGGGCAATCATGGAGGAGAGCCTGCCCTGAAGCACCTCAAGCTGCAGCCTGTAGTCTTCAGGTTCAAGCCTTGCAATAACTTCCCCCCTCTTCACTCTGTCTCCCATGTCCCTGTAGACCTCCACCACTCTTCCTCCCACTTCAAAGGCTACGTTGCTCATGTTTTCTGCCCTTATAAAAACCGCATCGGTTATGGCATATTCTATCCTGTGCTTTATCCACCTGTAGGAAAGAAAGCCAAAGACAAGGATTAACAGGATTACTATGACTGCACCCAGCTTCTTCATAACTCACCTACCTCTCTGAGCAGTTCAAAGTAGGCTTCAAGAAGCCTGTAGTAGGCTATGACTTTAGACCTTAGAGCCTGTGTCCTGCTTGCCTCCGCCTGAAGAAGGTCAGTGCCGCTTATTATCTGATTTCTGTATTGCTCCAGAGATAACCTGTAGTATTCCTCTGCAAAAGTGAGGGCCTCTTCTGCTACTTTCAGATTATCCTGTGCTGTCAGGAAGTTTTCATAGGCAGACCTTACCTTAAGGGCTATAGATTGCTGTAAGTCCCTGAGCTCTTCTCTTATGCCCTTTTCTTCCTCTACAAGGGCAAGGGCTCTGTAATAGGAGCTGAGAGACTGAAAGCTGATGCTCATGCCCGCACTGAGCACAAAGAACCCCTTTGGAGACAGGGTCGGGTTCTGGTCTGAGTAGTTGTAAACTCCCTCAAAGAAGACCCTAGGATGGAACTGAGATAACTCAATCCTTCTCTGACTTTTTGTCGCTTCGAGCCTCTGTGCGGTCAGTTTTGTGATGGGCCGTCTCTGCAATGCCCTCTGTATGAGCGATTCAGGGCTTTCCATCTCAGGCTTAATGTTTACTGGCTTTATGTCCTTCAGTCTGTCTTCTTCAATGCCTGTAAGCCTTGAGAGGTTTGCAATGGCCACACGGTAACTTCCCTCTGCCTGCCTGAGGTCCCTTTCCACCTCCGCAAGCCTGACCCTTGCCTGTAGCACGTCTGTTATGGCAACCAGGCCTTCTCTGAAAAATGCTTCCCTCTGCGTAAGGTCAGCATGCACCGCTTCCCTCTGCTTTTTGAGAACTTCCAGGAGCTCTGCAGAGGAGAGCACAGATAGATAGGCCCTTATCACCTCCAGCTTTACATCCAGCAGAGTTTCTGCGTAATCCTCCTCTGAGATTTTCAGCCTGCTCCTTGCTATGTCTACCCTTGAGGCTCTCAGCCCTCCATCATAGAGGAACTGCCTTACGCCCGCCTGCAGGTTCTGATAGCTTCTCTTTGAACTGCTGAATTCAAAGGGCTGGAAGCCCCAAAAAGCCGGCACGCTTATAGACTGCTTTTCAGACTGAAAAGAAAACCTGTATCCAGCAAAGAATTCGGGATAATAAAGCTGTGTCTCACCCTTCAGGTTCAGGCGTGCAGACTCCACCGCATACCTTTTTACAGATAGCCTGGGATTTTTTTCTACTGCAGAGCTGAGGAGTTCTTCAAGGCTCAGGGAAAAGGAAAATCCGCAGAAAGTGAGAAGAAGTAGCATTAGCCACATTTCAGCCCCCTGAATATGATTTCAAGGCCCTCCTCCGCCTCCTTCAAAACATCTTCCAGAGGAGTGTGGTCAAGGAGGAGCCCCTCCATGTATATAAGCCTTATGTAGCCTGCTATGAGATTAACAAGGGTTTTTACACTTCCGCACAGAAACTCACCTCTTTCGTAGCCCTTTTTTACCATCTGAGAGAGCAATTCTCTTATCTCCTGCAGGTGCATGCTGTGCAGCTTTCTGAATTCCTCCTTACTGCACATGAGCTCAAAGAAGAACACATAGGCTATATGCCTGTCCTCGTAGCATTCAAGGAGAAAGTCCCTTATGTGCCCCTTTATAGCCTCCTCTGCTGAAACATCCTTCTCCAGCCACCTTTTCATTATCTCCTTTGTCCTGTTAGCCATACTGTTTATGAGCTCCTCCATGAGCTGGTCCTTGCTCTTGAAGTAGAAGTAAAAGGCACCCTTTGAAAGGCCAGCATGTTTTACTATATCTTCCACTGTGGTGTGGTTATAACCCTTCTGGGAGAAAAGCTCTTTGGCAGACTGAATTATTCTCTCTCTTGCACTCATTTTGTAAGCCTTTCAAGCCTGGCTACTGCAGTGTTGTATAAATAGAGCAGAAAATAGTAGTTCTGTAGAGTGTTGTTGTAATTACTTATGACATCAAGCACTTCAAGCTGTGTGGCAACGCCAAAGCGGTATCTCTCCGTGGAAAGCCTCAAGCTTTCCCTCGCAGATTCAAGAGATAGCTCTACTGCCCCTATCTGAGCCATGAGAGAGTTTAAGTCCAGAAGAGTTTTGCTGAGCTCGGCTCTGAGCCTCTGTTCTGTATCCTTGAGATTTTCTGCCTGCTTGAGAAGGTCTATCCTTGCCTGAGCTATGCTTGACTCACGGGCAAAGCCGTCAAATATCCTGTAATTTAGCCTTGCACCCACAGTGTAACCATCCACCAGGCTATCCTTTCCCCCAATCCTTGCAGTGCTGCCCTGGTAGGTGGCAAAGAGGTCAAGGCTGGGGTAATACTGAGACCTCTGTAGATCAAGGGCTCTCTGGGCAACTTCAAGGCTTTTTCTGGCAACCTTTAGCGTGCTGTTGTTTTCAAGAAGTTTTTTGTGGTCTTCCCCATTCAGGGGCTGCATCTGTAGTTTTCCTTCCGGCTCTGGCTCTCCTTCAAACCTGAGAAAGGCTTTAAAGTCTTCAAGACTCTTTCTGTAATCTGCAGTTGCATTCTCCAGCTGTGCCCTCGCATTCTCCAGCTGAGCCTTTGCCCTCATGAGCTCCACCTTGGGAACCACCCCTGCCTGAAACTTGCCTTCTGTCTGCCTGTAGTTCTCTTCCCAGTATCTGAGATTTTCCTCAAGGAGCTTTACAACTTCCTTTTTGTAAAGAAGAGCATAAAAGAGCTGCTTTGTCTGAAACTCCACTTCCCTTTTGGTGTCTTCGTATATCAGGCTCTGGAGCTCTTTCTGTTCTTTTGCAAGGCTCAGACCCTCAAGGACTGCACGGTTAAATACTGTCTGGTCTACTTCAAGTATGTAGCTGTGTCTGTTTTTGGGGGTGAAGCCAAAGGCAAGGTCTCCGCCCAGCCTTGTATAGCTGTATGAGAAGCTTACCTGTGGAAGTATGCCAGCCCTGGCCTTTCTTATGTTTTCCTCCGCCTTCTGGAGGTCAAGAAGAGAGAGCCTCACTGAGGTGTTGTTCCTGACCGCAAAATCTATTGCCTGCTCAAGAGTAAGGGCGAGCGTCAACTTTATGCTTAGCAGAAAAATAAGAATAAACCTCATCTTACTTCCACCTTTACACCCTGCTGGAGCACGTAGGCATTTTCAAGAGCGATTCCCTCACCATCTCTGAGGTCACCCTTTACGTAAACTACACCCTGCCCCTGTTTTATCACCTCCACCTGCACGGGCTGTGCTATGCCATCCTGAATCCTCCAGACCACCTTTCTATTTCCCTGAACAACCACAGCCTGTTCTGGCACCGCAAAGCCCCTTTCAACGCCAAGCAGTAGCTTAGCCTCCCCATACATGCCTGGCTTGAGCTCACCTCTGGGGTTTTTGAGCCTTGCCTTTATGGTAAGAAGTCTGTTGGAATCTGCCGCTGGCGAGACAAAAAACACAATCCCCTCAAACTCTCCAAAAGGCTCCACTCTTATCCTTACCCTTGAGCCCTCACTTGCGTGAATCACATACTCCTGAGGAGTCTGAAACACAAACCTTATGGGGTCAAGGGTCACCAGCCTGAAAGTCTGGCTCTGGGGAGTTATGTAATCACCCACGTTTACAAACTTCTGGGCTATGTATCCAGAGAAAGGTGCGGTGAGTGTGGTTCTCTGAAGGCTGAGCCTTGCGTTGGATATCTGTGCCTGAAGGCTTCTTATGAATTCTTCCTGAGCCCTGAGTTGCGTCTGCACATTTTCATACTCTTCTCTGGCTATCAGCTCCCTCTCAAAGAGAAACCTTCTTCTCTCTGCAATGGCTCTCTGGTTTTCGTAGCTTGCCCTCGCCTGAGCCAGCTGCGCCTCAAACTGTCTTAGGGTATTTTCGTAGTCTGCAGGGTCTATTTTCAAGAGTGCCTGCCCGCTCCTTACGAAATCCCCCTCTTCCACAAAAAGGTTCAGAACCCTCCCGCTGACAAGGGGTCTGAGAATCACATCCTTTTCCCCTTCAAAGTAACCCTTTGTGCTGTATTCAATGGGGACATCTTCAGACTTTACCCTGTAAAGGCTGACCACAACCTTTCTTTCCTGAGTTTGCTGGTCTTGTGGCTTCTGAGCCTGCTTCTGGCATGAGAGGACAAAAGTTAGAGAAAAAGCTGTCAACACAGAGAGGAATTTCCTCATAGCACCTTACATTATAACATACTGACCGGTCGGTCGGTTGACAAACGTACGGGAAGGCATTTAATAGTAAATCATGGCGTATCTTGTGGTTATTGAAAAGGATAAACATGGTTTCTACGCCTACTGTCCAGATTTGCCCGGTTGTCAGACGCAGGGAGATACCTTTGAAGAGGTTATGAAAAACATAAGAGAAGCCATTGAGCTGTATATTGAAACTCTTACAGAGGAAGACTTAATGGACCTCAAGAGTAAGGAAGTCATTACCGCCTTTGTAGAACTATAATGCCAAGATTGCCGAGGCTTACGCCACAGGAAGCGTAAAGGCTGTTGCTGGAAAAGGGCTTTGAGTTGCTGAGAACAAAAGGAAGCCATCGCATCTATGGCAAGGGTAATTTGAGAATTGTAATTCCCTTTCATGCTGGCAAAACTCTGCATCCCAAGATAGTGAAAGAAATATTTAGAGTTATTGGGGAAAGTCCCTAACATACTGACCAGTCGGTCGGTTATAATATACCTGCCATGTATCGCTTTTTTATACACAGACCAGTCACTTCCTGGATGTTCATGATAGCCTTCATAATCCTGGGCCTATACTCTCTGAGGATAATCCCTCTTGACAGGCTTCCTGATGTGGACTTTCCCACAGTGAGTATAGTAACCACCTATCCCGGCGCCAACGCCTACGTGGTGGATGTGAATGTCACCAGAGAGATAGAAGACCAGATAGCCACCATAAGCGGTATTGAGACCATATCCTCCGCCAGCTTTGCAGGCACTTCAAGGATAACAATTACCTTCTCCCTCGAAAAGGACATAGATGTGGCGGCGCAGGAAGTCAGGGATGCGGTGCAGAGAGCCCTCAGAAGGCTTCCTGAGGGAGTTGACCCTCCTGTAGTTAGGAAGGTGGACACATCTCTTGCTCCTGTCTTTGTGACCTTACTTTACTCGAAAACCGCGGATTACCAAACCCTTGCCTACTGGGCGGATAAGGTGATAAAGAGGGAGTTTGAGAGGATAAACGGCGTGGGTCAGGTGGACCTGGGAGGTTTCAGAGACAATGTGCTCTGGGTAAGGGTTGAGCCGGAAAAGCTCTACTCAAGGGGGCTTGCGGTTCAGGATGTTATTGACGCGGTGAGCAAAAATCACCTTGAAGCTCCGGCGGGAGCCATATACGGCAAAAATAGAGAATACATAATAAGGCTCTACGGAAAGGCTCAGGACCCGAAGGAGCTTGAGGGGGTCTACATAAGAAACGGTGTAAGGCTCAGGGACGTGGGCTTTGTGGAGTTTACAGAAGACGAAAGACGAGGAATGTCAAGGTTTATGGGAGAGCAAGCCGTTGCTCTTGTGGTCTACAAGCAATCCAAAACCAACACAGTTCAGGTAGTGGATGCGGTAAAGGCAAAGATGGAAGAGCTCAACCGTCAACTACCCCCTGGAATGAGGATGGATTACACCTTTGACTCTTCCATATTTGTAAAAGACAGCGTCAAAGCAGCCATAGAGGAAATCATAATAGGTAGCCTTCTGACTGCCCTTGTGGTCTACTTCTTCCTCGGAAGCGTCAGGCTCACCCTGGTGCCTGTTTTTGCCATACCCATAACCCTTCTGGGAACTGTCTTTTTCATATACCAGCTTGGCAACTCCCTCAACACCTTTACCCTTCTTGCCCTTGCGGTGGCGGTAGGTATTGTTATAGACGATGCCATAGTGGTGCTTGAAAGCATATACAGAAGGAGGCATGAGGAGGGGCTGGAGCCTATTGAAGCGGGAGAGAAAGGCACAAGGATTGTTGTATTTGCACTCCTCGCCTCCACCGCCTCTCTTGTGATAGTTTTCCTTCCCATAATATTCCTGAAAGGTGTTGTGGGCAAGCTTTTTGGCAGCTTTGCCCTGACCCTCGTGATAGCCATTGCCCTTTCATACCTTGTAGCGGTTAGCTTTACACCCATGGCAGTCTCAAGGCTTGTAGCTGGACCACCCTCCACAAACCCCTTTGTGAAGGCTTACGAGAGGTTTGAGGCCTTCTTTGACAGACTTCTGAGATGGGCTCTTGACCACAAGGCGATTGTTATAGCACTATCCCTTGTCAGTGTTTTTATTGGTTTTCAGCTCTTCAGGGCGACAAAGAAGGAGTTTTTCCCCATAGTGGACGAGGGCAGATTTCTCGTGAGGTTTGAAACGCCTGTGGGCTCTTCCTTTGAATACACAGAGAAGAAAACTCAGGAGATAGAAGCCATACTTCTGAAGAACCCATATGTAGACCGCTTTGGACTTGCCATGGGTCAGGGGGTGGCAGGAAGGCCCGATGTAAATGGAGGACTTGGCTTTGTTTACCTCAAAGAGGGTAAAAGACCCCATCAGGCAAAGATAATGGAAATGGTAAGAGAAGAACTCAGGAGGGTAAAGGATGTGAGGGTAAGCATAGAGCCTCCGGGTATAGTGGGACCTGGAGGTGGAAGGCAGGTGGACCTGCAGTATGCCATAAGAGGACCTTCCCTTGAGGAGCTTCAGACCATAGCCAGCAGGCTCACCTCAGAGTTCAGAAACAGGCCCGGCTACAGGGACGTGGACACAGACCTCAGGCTCAACGAGTCTCAAGTTCAGATAAGGGTAAACAGGGAAAAGTTGGGAGACCTGGGGGTGAATGTGGAGGACGTGGCAACAACTCTGAATGTGCTTTTTGGCAAGTTTCAGCTGGGCACCTATGAGCTCGGTGCGGAGAGCTACGACCTGTATGTGAAGGCTGTGCCCGAATTTGTGCAGAACGTGGAAAACCTCAGAAAGGTCTTTGTTAGAAACTTTAAGGGGGAACTTATCCCCCTCACAGAGCTTGTAGACATTCAGATTGCCACAGGCTACAAGGCAATAAACCGCTACAACAGACAGTATTCCCTTACCTTTTTCTCCAATCTCTCTCCAGAAAAGCCCCTTGCCAGTGCAGTGGTAGAGGTAGAAGAGTGGCTCAGAAACAACCTCCCACCGGGCTACACCTTTGAACCGGTGGGTCAGGCAAGGGAGTTTCAGAGAGCCTTTCAGGGGCTCGGCTTTGCCCTAATATTTGCCCTCGTGGGTGTATACATGGTGCTTGCCTCCCTCTTTGAGAGCTACAGGCATCCCTTTACAGTTCTTCTCATGGTTCCCCTTGCTGTGGCAGGAGCTTTTGGACTTCTTCTCTTAACGAACACATCTCTCAGCGTCCCTTCCTACTTTGGAATAATCCTGCTGGTAGGAATAATCGTGCGCGACGCGGTTCTCTTTATAGAGAGGATCATTCAGCTCAGGAAGGAAGGTATAGAGACCCGTCAGGCAATACTTCAGGCAAGAAGAGAAAGGCTCAGACCCATACTAATGACCACCTTTACCATCGTCTCAGCCCTCACACCAGTGGCTCTGGGACTGACTGCAGGTGCAGAACTGAGAAAGCCCCTTGCCTTAGCAGTCATAGGTGGCATATTTACAGGACTGCCCCTGAGCCTTTTCCTGCTTCCGGTGCTCTATGAACTCTTTGACAGAATTGGGCTGAGGAAGTATCATATTAGAAAATAAACTAAGGAGGTGTAAGCCATGCCAGTGTATGTGATGCTCACAACCCTTACAGATGAGGGTATGAAGACCCTCAAGCACAAGCCTGAGAGGATAAAGGAAGTGGATAAGGAGGTGCTGGAACGCTTTGGTGTGAAGGTGCTGGCTCAGTATGTGGTGATGGGTCCCTATGACTTTGTAAACATCCTTGAGGCTCCGGACAACGACACTATAGTGAAGATGGCTGTGGAGCTGGGTTCAAGGGGCACCATAAGGACGCTGACCATGCCCGCCCTTGATGTGGACCAGTTTATAAAGGACCTGAAAGAGCTTGGCTGATATATGCTGCCCTCCCTCAGAGCCTTTTTTGAAATAACCACAAGATACACAGACTTTAAGTGGGCAAAGACCAGAGATGACCTTATAAGCAGGGCTATGAAGGCTCTGAGGGCTTTCAGAGAGGGGAAAAATCCAGAGGAAATAAGGCACATACGGGAGCTAAGCTTTGAGATAGAGGACATCCTCCCCCTTCTTCATTCTTTTGTGAAGGAGCATCCAGAAGAGACAGAAAGGCTCATAAGCCTGCTAAGCATGTTCATAAAGTCGCCTGCACCCTGTAAAATAAGGCTCATAAACTTTGCGGAGGCACTGCTTGAAGATAGGAGAGTATCTGAAACAGAAAGGGTTTAGCGTTTCTTTTGAGTTCTTCCCTCCCAAAACTTCTGAGGGAGAGGAAGAGCTCTTTCAGACCATAAAGAGCCTTCAGCCTCTTAACCCTACCTTTGTTTCCGTCACTTACGGTGCGGGTGGAAGCACAAGAGACAGAACGCGCAGGGTGGTGGAAAGGATTCACAGGGAAACAGACCTGACTGTGATGGCACATCTTACCTGCATAGCACATACAAAAGAGGAGCTTTTGCAAATACTGGAAGAATACAGGCACATGGGCATAGAGAACATACTTGCCCTTAGAGGGGATGTGCCTGCAAACATGCCCGACTTCAGGCCCCCCGAGGGTGCCTGCAGGCATTCTGATGAACTTGTGAGGCTGATAAGGGAAAGTTTTGGCGCATGGTTTTCCATAGGCGTGGCCTCTTACCCTGAGGGACACCCCGAGTCTCCCAACATGGAGTGGGAGATAAGATACTTCAGGAAGAAGGTGGAGGCGGGTGCAGACTTTTCCATAACACAGATGTTTTTTGATAATTCCTTCTTCTATGAGTTTGTGGAGTTGTGCAGTAAAGAGGGCATAGATATTCCCATCATACCCGGTATAATGCCCATCACCAATTTCAGGCAGATTCAGAGGTTTGCCAGCATGTGCGGTGCCACCATACCCCAGAGCCTGGTGGAGAAGCTTGAACCCTATGCGGACAACCCGGAGGAAACCTTCAAGATAGGCGTGGAGTTTGCCACAGAGCAGTGTCTTGACCTCTTAGAGAACGGCGTTCAGGGACTGCACTTTTATACTCTGAACAAGTCAAGGGCTACACTGCTTGTATACGAAGGCATCAAGGGTGCTCTGAGGGCATGAGGGTCAGGGTTAGCTACAGGGGGCAGAGCCTTGAACTGGAGTTTGAAGGGGATAGGGTAAGGGTAAAGGACCTGCTGAGGTCTCTTGGGCTTTCAAGGGAATACGCCTTTGTGGTGAAGGGGGATGAGATTCTGGACGAAAGGGACTTCATAAAAGACGGGGAGAGCCTCAGGGTAATAAACGCTATATCGGGTGGATATATTTAAGAGAATGCGTAAATGTCAGAAGTGCGGTCAGAAGGCTGTTGTGTCCCTGCCACAGCACAGGCTCTCTCTTTGCAAAGAGCACTACATAGAGTGGTATCTCAGGAGGGTAGAGTCCACCGTAAGAGAGTTCAGCATGTTCCAGAGGGAGGACAGAGTTCTTGTGGCGGTCTCTGGTGGAAAGGACAGCCTGTCTCTGTGGGATGCACTGCACAGGCTTGGCTACAGAGCGGACGGGCTTTACATAGACCTTGGCATAGGCGAGTATTCTCAAAGGTCAAGGCAGGCGTGTGAGAAGTTTGCCCTTGAAAGAGGGCTTGAGCTTTCTGTGGTGGAACTGCGTCAGGAAATTGCTACAATACCTCAGATAAGTGAGGTGGAGTCCCGCCCTGCCTGCTCCTTCTGCGGACAGCTCAAAAGATACTACATGAACCGCTTTGCCAGGGAAAGGGGCTACAGGGTCATAGCCACCGGACATAACCTTGATGATGAAAGTGCTACGCTCTTTTCCAATGTGCTCAGCTGGAACATGGACTATCTTTCAAGGCAGTTTCCAGTTCTTCCAGAGGGCGATGGCTTTGTGAGAAAAGTAAAACCACTCTTTAAGTTTACTGAGAAGGAAAACGCCCTTTATGCCTTCCTCTCAGGGATTGAGTATGTGGAGGAGGAATGTCCCTTTGCAGAGGGGGCGAGCTCCATAGAACACAAGAAGATACTCTCGCAAGTAGAGGAGAATAGCCCCGGCACAAAGCTGAGGTTTTACATGGACTTTATAAGAAGGCTCCATCCTTTGCTTGAGTCTAAGGAAGTGAAGCTAAGACCATGCACTGTCTGTGGCGAGCCTACCACCGCAGAGGTGTGTTCTGTATGCAAGCTAAAAGAAAGGCTCACTTCAGAGCTTTTGTCATCCTCACCCAGTAGTTAAACCTGTCTTTTTCCTCAAACCCAAGATTCCTGTAAAAGTCCATTGCCCCTGTGTTTTCATCACCCACCCAGAGCTCTGCAATCTCAAGTCCTCTACTTTTGAAGTATTCCAGGGCCCTCTCCACAAGAGCCTTCCCTATGCCCTTTTTTCTGTATTCTGGAAGAATCACAAGCTCATGAATAGCACCCACCACCTTTCCTTCCCTCTTACTGAACCAGTTTCCGTCGCTTGCAATAAAACCAACAATCTTTCCATTTTCTTCCGCAAGCCATATGCCTGCCACATCTCTTCTGAAAAGCCAGTGAAGATATGCCTGCACATCATCGGGATGAGTATAGGAATATTCCTCAAGACCTCTGTAGCCCTGCAGATAGACATCCACCAGCTCTTTTATGTCTCCCTCCTCTGCCCTGCGAATCTTCATGGTCTTATTACCCTTGCACCCTCTGGAACTCGGACCCTAAAAAGGTTCTCCGAGGGCGTAAAGTTGGAAGACATACTCAGGAACTCTATTGTGGTAGTGGTTCCCTCCTTTTCTTCAACCCTTATGCTCCTTATATCACCCCTTGAGGAAACCTCTACCAGAACCCTGGAAAAATATTCATCCCTGACCTTTGGCTTGAGTATGAAAACTCTGCCCCTTGAACTTTCCATCTCACCAACCAGCTCAAACACCTCAGAGAGAGGTCTTGACACCAGAAAAAGGGCCTCCACAACTGGTGAGCTGTTTCTCTCAAGACGGTCAAGGAAGGCTGTTCTATCCCTCGGTGAATAGACCATTACCTGAAATCCATCGGACACTATGAGCGTGTTCTCCGGCTGTTCGTATTCTATCCTGAACCTTCCACCCCTCTGGGCATAAAAGGTTCCCTTTGATACGTCAGGCTTTGACTGCCATGGATACTGAACTCGCTGGACAAATACAACCTTCAGGCTCCTTATGTCTTCAAGCCTTTTCTGAAAGTCCTCAAAGGACTGGGCAAGGGCAGAGTATGCAAGCAGAAGAGTAAAAAGAATTAAGAGCCTCATAGTTTGTGAAACCTCCTTAAAAAGGATAGTATAACTTCATACCACATTATTACATGGTCCCAGCTTATGGCGTCGTAGAC
The DNA here is from genome assembly GCA_037481935.1 of Aquificaceae bacterium. Lineage (NCBI taxonomy): Bacteria > Pseudomonadati > Aquificota > Aquificia > Aquificales > Aquificaceae > Aquificaceae bacterium. The sequence goes on from JBBFKQ010000004.1 coordinate 151,768, forward strand.
ATCATAATGGGTGTGCCTTATGGTAAAGGGATAAGAGCTGAGATAGAGGGTTTGAATGCCAAGCTCCTTAAAGGGAATGTGGTCGCCATCCCTATCCTTTGCCTCACAGAAGTCTATGCTTACCCTCATATCCTGCAGGTGCTTGTAAAACATATGGTTTATTTTTTCTCCGTTATACCCTCCCCAGTCTCTGTAGAGGACGCAGGGGTTGTGCCATCCAACACCCTCAAGGTTTATACAGTAAAAAACGTGCTTGAGACCACCCCTTAAATGAAACTTCGCACCTTCCATACCAAGCTCTCTGGCATCTGTGATAAGAAACCTGAGCCTGTAGGGAACAGTGTAATTTTCCTTTAGCTCCTCGTAAAGGAAGAGCAGAAGAAGAAAGCCAACACCGTTGCCCACAGCCCCGTATATATCTACGGTGGTGTCCATGTGGGAGATGATGTAGATTATGGGTCCTCTTCCTATTTCCATGAGAAAATTTGTGCCCTCTACCACTCTTTCGCTTGACTTTACTCTGAGTAATACTTCAGAGTCCTCTATCTCTGGAACATCCTCACGCCTTATGCTCACCACGGGTATGTCCAGACCCACATAGCTTCCATAGGTGTATGCGTCTGCCTTATCCTCTGACCTGTAAGTTATCACCGCAACAGCCCCCTTTTCCTGAGCCTGAAGAGCCTTTTCCCGGGTTAAGTCCGGTATGAGGGCTATGTCACCTTCTATGTATTCCCTCTTTGCGTAGGATTCCCTATCAATAGACCTGCTGCCAATGTAAGCAACACCCCTTATCTTTCTGTCACCTATGCTGAGCCATGCCTCTTCGGGTATGAGCTTTTTTGTATGGAAAATCTCCTTCCTGTAGTTGCTGGAGGTGTAATCAAGGAAGGACTCTATCAGCCTGCGAACTCTTACGTTGCCATCTGTTCCTGTAAGTCTGTTGTGGTTTAGGGTCCTGTATGCAAACTCCTTGAAAAACTCCAGCCTTTCACTTTTCATAAACGGGTGTAAGCCAGCCAGAGTATCTTTCTATCATTCCCCTCACGGCACGAAAGTATATTTCCTGAAGTTCTTTTGTGATACTTCCCGTCTCTCCATTCCCCACCTTCCTGTTGTCCACCTCCACCACAGGAGTTATCTCAGCTGCAGTTCCTGTAAGGAAAATCTCATCAGCCACATACAGCTCGCTCCTTGATACAGGACGCTCTTCCACTTCAACCACAAGCTCATTTCTCAGAAGTCTTTTTACAGCAGACCTTGTTATGCCCTCAAGTATATGTTCTGAATAGGAGGGCGTTATAGCCCTTCCCTCTCTTATGAGGAATATGTTTTCTCCAGACCCCTCCGCCACAAAACCGTGCTGGTTCAGCATGAGAGCCTCATCGTAACCTGCCATGAGAGCCTCTGTTTTCGCCAGTGCGCTGTTTACATAGGCTCCCGCCACCTTCCATCTTGAAGGTATGGAGTTATCGTCGTTACGCCTCCAGGAGGAAACCTTTACTCTTATGCCCTTGGAAGTATCCAGATACCTTCCAAAATTGTAGGTGTATATGGCCACTTCAGGAGTGTAGTCTATGAGCTTTGGTGTGAGTTTCAGGTCTTTGAAGTATGCTATGGGTCTTATGTAAACATCCTCTCTTATCTGGTTCTTTCTGAGGAGCTCTACCGTTATGCTAACAAGGTCCTCCACGCTGTAGGGAAGCTCCATGAACATGGCCCTGCAGTTTTTTATGAGCCTCTGGTAATGTTCTCTGGCAAAGAGGATATACAGCTGCTCATGCTCTTCGTTCCAGTAGGCTCTAATACCCTCAAAGACGGCAGTGCCGTAGTGGAAGGAGTTGGTCTTTATGTTTATGTTTGCTTCTTCTATGGGGACGAAGTTCCCTTCAAAAAAGGCGTATTCCATGCCTATAGATTATATCAGAAAAGGCATTGAAGTTTATAAGGTTCAGGTTATATTTTTATTTCCTCTGGAGGAAGGTATGCAGAGGTTTATGCTGAAATCAAAGGTGCACAGAGCAAGAATAACGGGCGCAGAACTTCATTACGAAGGGAGTCTCTCCCTTGACCTTGCCCTGATGGAGGCGGCAGACCTTTTGCCCTTTGAAAAGATAGAGGTATACAACGTGAGCAACGGCGCACGCTTTTCCACCTATGTGATACCTGCCCCGAGGTATTCCGGTGAAGTCAGGCTCAACGGTGCAGCTGCAAGGCTGGGCGCTGTGGGCGACATAATCATCATAGCTTCATACGCAATTTTCAATGAACAGGAGCTAGAAAACTACAGCCCCTATCTGGTTTATGTAAACGAAAACAATCAGATAAAGGAAGTAAGGAGGGATATGGTTATTGAGGGTGTAGGAAGCACCTATGATTGGTAAGGTCTTCAGAATTTTCAGGGAAAAGGGAGGGGTGCTGAAAGCCCTTGACCTCTGGAACTGGTATGAAGCCCTTGAGCCGGGGGACCAGAAGAGGGTCAAGTATTATTTTTCCCTTAAAAGCATAAAGGATATGCGCTTCCCCTTCCGGGCAAAGCATTTTGACTCAGGAGAAGTGAGCAACCCTGGCTATACCAGGACAACGCTTCTTGGCACTCTTGCACAGACCGCCCTGCTTGAGGGGAAATACGAGGACGCAGAATGGCTTTATCTGAGAGCTCTTGAGCTCAGTCAGAATGCTTTTGAGAGGCATCTCATACTCAATGACCTGCTTATGCTCTCCCAGAAGCTAAAAGATTTTGAAAGGATGGAAAAATACGCCAGAATGGACCTTGAGCTCTTTGAAGACTACAAGGAGGAACTCAAAGAAAGGAACGGGGGAACACTCCCTCAGATAAACTCCTACGAGCTAATGGTCTACCTCCTGGAAAGAAAGGGAGACAGAACATCCGCCCTTGAACTTCTTGAGAGGCTTCACCAGGAGGGCGTTCCACACCCCTTCTATGAGGAGGTAAAGAAACGGCTTACAGCATGAAATATCACAGGCTGCTCAGAAAGGTGGTTCAGTTTCAGAGGAAGAAAAGGCTTATACCTGAAAACTCTTCCCTTCTTATTGCCTTCTCAGGAGGTGTGGACTCTGTTGCCCTCGCCCTGTGCATGCTCCGGCTATGGGACTTTTTCAGGCTGAAGAGGCTCGCCCTTGCCCACGTAAACCATCAGATAAGGGGGGAGGAAGCCTTCAGGGATGAGTCCTTCTGTCTGAACTTTGCCAGGAGTAAGGGAGTTGAAATCTTCGTAAGAAGGCTCAGGGTTGTGTCCCATGGAGAAAACCTTGAGGCAAGGGCAAGGGAGCTAAGATACAGAGCCCTTGAAGAGATAAGGCAGGAGGCTGGCTTTGACCTCATAGCCACCGCCCACCACCTTAACGACCTCCTAGAGACCATGCTCCTGTGGCTTGTGCGTGGTGCAGGAAGGGAGGGGCTCCTTGGCTTTGAAGAAAAAGAGGGAAGAGTAATAAGACCCCTCTACCTTGCCACAAGGGAGGAAATAGAGGATTTTGTAAAATCAGAGGGAGAGACATGGGTAGAGGACTCCACCAACTACGACCTGAGCTACGCGAGAAATCTAATAAGGCACAGAGTTGTCCCAGAGCTGAAAAAGATAAACCCCAGGCTTGAGGAGAGCTTTCTCAGGCTCAGAGAAATACTGAAGGAAGAGGAGGATGTTCTTCAGAAACTTACACAGGAAGCCATAGAGAGTGTTATAAAAGATGGCGATATGGACAGAAGGGCATTTTTAAAGCTACCCCATGCTATAAGGAGAAGACTCATATACAGGCTCTACGGTATAAAAAGCATGAAAGGTGTGGAAAGCTTTATAAACAGTGTAAAAAGGGGCATGCCCTTGAAAAGCCCAGAGGCATGATTAATATTAAATCTTTAAGCGTGGAGGTAAGCGGATGCAGTGGATGAAAAGCATTTTTATATGGGTTGTTCTTCTGGGTTTTATGGTTCTCGCCTTTAACCTCTTTGAGAGCAATAGAAGCCAGTCTGCAGTCAGGACACCGGTGAACACGGTGCTTGAGCTTGCAGAGGAAGGCAAGCTTAAAGAGGTAAAGGTAAAGGATAACCTGCTTACAGGTGTGACCACAGAAGGTCAGAAGATAGAGACGGGCATACCGCCGGGTTCTGATATAGTGAACAAACTTATAGACAAGGGAGTAAAGGTTGAGGTGGCTGTGCAGGAAAGCAGCTGGCTTGTGCCTTTTCTTGTCTCATGGCTTCCTATTCTTCTTTTTATAGGCATATGGATATACATGATGAGGCAGGTGAGCGGTGGGGGGAACCCCACCTCAAGGGCTTTCAGCTTTGGCAAAAGCAGAGCAAAGGTATACATAGACGAGAAGCCCAAGGTCACCCTTGAGAATGTGGCGGGTATGGAAGAGGTAAAAGAAGAAGTCAAGGAGATAATAGAATACCTGAAAGACCCTGTGAAGTTCCAGAAGCTGGGCGGTAGACCTCCAAAGGGCGTGATGTTTTATGGTGAGCCCGGTGTGGGTAAAACCCTTCTGGCAAAAGCCATTGCTGGTGAAGCCCATGTGCCCTTTATTTCAGTTTCGGGTTCTGACTTTGTGGAGATGTTCGTTGGTGTAGGTGCTGCGAGGGTGAGAGACCTCTTTGATACAGCAAAAAAGCACGCTCCGTGCATCATATTCATTGATGAAATAGACGCAGTGGGTCGCTCGAGGGGTGCCCTCAACCTCGGAGGAGGGCATGACGAGAGGGAGCAGACCCTCAACCAGCTCCTTGTGGAGATGGACGGCTTTGACACCTCCGAAGGAATAATAGTCATTGCCGCCACCAACAGACCGGACATACTTGACCCTGCTCTGCTCAGACCTGGCAGGTTTGACAGACAGATATACATACCAAGACCCGATGTGAGGGGCAGGTATGAAATACTCAAGGTGCATGCAAGGGACAAGAAGCTGGCTCCCAATGTGGACCTTGAGATAGTAGCAAGAGCGACCCCAGGCTTTACGGGCGCAGACCTTGAGAACGTTCTGAATGAGGCGGCCCTTCTTGCGGCAAGGAAGGGAAAGGAAGCCATAGAGATGCAGGACATAGAAGAAGCCATAGACAGGATTACCATGGGTCTTGAGAGGAAGGGCATGGTAATCTCACCGAAAGAAAAAGAAAAAATCGCATACCACGAGATGGGACACGCCATAATGAGCCTGATGGTCCCGGGCTCTGATGCCTTGCACAAGGTCTCCATAATACCAAGGGGTATGGCTCTTGGGGTGACGCAACAGCTACCCATAGATGACAAGCACATGTATGACAGGCAGGACCTCTACGGAAAGATACTCACCCTCATGGGCGGGCGTGCTGCAGAAGAGGTGTTCTACGGCAAAGAAGGCATCACCACAGGTGCGGAGAACGACCTTCAAAGAGCAACGGAGCTTGCCTACAGGATGGTTTCCATGTGGGGCATGAGTGAGCGCGTTGGTCCGTTGGCGGTGAGAAGAACAGTAAACCCATTCCTTGGTGGCATGACAACCTCCGTGGATATAAGCGAGGACCTGAGAAGGGAGATAGACGAGGAGGTAAAGAAGATACTTACAAAAGCATACGAGGATACGAAGAAAGTCGTTCTTGAATACAGGGAAGCCATTCAGGCTGTAGTAAAAAGGCTTTTGGAAAAGGAAACCATGTCCTGTGAGGAGGTGGTTGAAATACTCAAACTCCATGGAGTTGAGGTAAAAAGCGAGTGCAAGAAGGAAGAGTTTAAGGTTGAGATGGAAGAGAAGAAAAGCCTTGAGCAGGAGGTAGCATGATGAAAAAGAAGGAGGTGAAATTATGGGAATGACCATCACAGAAAAAATACTTGCAGACCACGCGGGGAAAAGGGAAGTCCACCCCGGTGAGCTCATTACGGTGAAGATAGACCTTGCCATGGCAAACGATGTGACTGCACCCCTTGCCATAAAGATACTGGAAAAGTATGGCATACAGAAGGTATTTGACCCTGAGAAAATAGCTCTGGTTCTCTCTCACTTTGTGCCTGCAAAGGACATAAAGTCTGCAGAGCAGGCAAAGATAGTGAGGGATTTTGCAAGGAAACACAACATAAAGTGGTTTTTCCCAGAAGGTGAGGGCATAGAACACACTATATTGCCCGAGCAGGGTATTGTGGTGCCCGGAGACCTTGTGGTGGGTGCAGACTCTCATACATGCACTTACGGGGGCATAGGCGCCTTTGCCACAGGCATGGGTTCCACGGACATAGCCTACGCCATGGCAACGGGAGAAACATGGCTCAAGGTCCCGCCTACGATGAAGTTTGTCTTTTACGGCAAGCTCCAGCCCTGGGTCTCAGGCAAAGACCTCATACTGCATACCATAGGTCACATAGGAGTGGATGGAGCCCTCTACAAGGCTATGGAGTTTGACGGCGAAGCCGTAAGGAGTCTCTCAATAGAGCAGAGGCTCACCATAGCCAACATGGCGATAGAGGCCGGTGGCAAGAGCGGAATAATAGCACCCGACGAGAAGACCATAGAGTATGTATCCCAGAGGGCAAAAAAGCCCTGGAAGGTCTATCAGAGCGACCCTGATGCCAGCTACGAGGTATTATACGAGTGGGACGCAGGCAAGATAGAGCCTCTGGTTGCCTGGCCCTACCTGCCATCAAACGTGCACCCTGTTTCTGAATCAACCCACATAACTGTAGACCAGGCCTTTATAGGCTCCTGCACCAACGGAAGGATTGAAGACCTCAGAGTAGCGGCAAAGATACTCAAAGGTAAGAAGGTCCACCCATATGTTAGATGCATAGTAATTCCAGCTTCCAAGCAGGTATACATGCAGGCTCTGAAGGAAGGTCTTATTGACATCTTCCTTTCTGCAGGCTGTTCTGTTTCCGTTTCCACATGCGGTCCATGCCTTGGTGGTCATATGGGCATTCTGGCGGAGGGTGAGCGTTGCATATCCACCTCCAACAGGAACTTCCCCGGAAGGATGGGACATCCAAAGAGCGAGGCATACCTTGCCAACCCTGCAGTGGTGGCTGCAAGTGCAGTCCTTGGCAGGATAGCCCATCCTGAGGAGGTGGTCAGAAAGGAGGAGCTTGAAGAGGTTCTTGCTTGAAGCAGACCTTCACAGGCTTGCCCACTGGCTCAGGCTCCTGGGCCAGGATGCCCTTCTTATAAAGGGACCTATAAACAAATCAGAAGTTGTAAGGTATCCGGGCAGGATATTTATCACCACCTCAAGGAAGCTGGAAGAACACTTCAAGGCATGGGGCATAGAATACCTGATACTTCCAAAGGATGACTGGAAGGTCCAGCTCTGCCTTCTCATAAGATACTTCCACATTGAGCCAGAGCTGAAGCTAAACAGATGCTATCACTGCAACGCTGAACTTGTAGCAGTTGACAGGGAGGAGGTAAAGGACAGGATACCACCCATGGTCTACCTATACGGAAGGGACTTTACTTTGTGTCCTCATTGTGGAAAGATATACTGGAAGGGCTCACACCATCCCAGACTTAGGAGAATTCTCAGGAAAGTGCTTAACTCCTGCTAAGTAGTCCTCCACCCTCTTGGCAACTTCATAGCTCCCTTTTATGCAGTCCGCTACAGAAACGCCATTGAGGTAGTTTCCCGTCAGGAAAAGACCGGGGTTTTCTCTTTCCAAGGTCTTTGCAAGCTCAATATACTTGCCGTAACCCAGTGTATACTGGGGAATGCCCTTCTTCCAGCGAGTTATGTTGAGAAAGTCAACTGCGTCCACTCTGAGCGTTTCTTTCAGTTCCCTCTCCGCTATTTCATACAGAGCTTCCTCTTCGTAATCTACCACATCGGGGTCTGTAGCTCCCCCCATGTATACGGTCAGGAGCTCCCTGCCCTCCGGTGCCCTTTTAGTGAATATCTGAGAGGAGAAGAGAACGCCAAGAGTCCTTTTTCCCTCAACCCTTGGCACGAGGAAGCCGAAGCCCGGAGGGACAGAACCCCTCTTTACGCTTGCGTGAATGACCACCACGGGGGCGTAGTATATCCTGTCAAATTCTTCTGATGCGCTCCAGGATATGTCCCTCAGAAGATAGCCCGCAGAAGTGGCGGGAGCAGAGACCACCACGCACTTTGCCTCGTATTTGCCCTTCTTTGCGTCCAGCACAAACCTATCATCTTTTTTCCTTATCTTGAGGACCACGTTCTCTGTATCCACCTTTAGCTCAGAAGATAGATGCCTTATGAGACTATAGTTTCCACCCTCAAAGGATATGAGCCTTCCACCCGGTCCGAGAGCCTTGAGCTTAATGGCTCCCTTTATCAGGCTTCCGAATTTCTGCTCAAGCTCGTAGACACGCCTTACCGCATACTTAACAGATAGCTCCTCGGGATTTCCTGCATAAACCCCCGAAACAAAGGGAGCGACCACGTAGTCAAGAAACTCTTTCCCGAGCCTTCTGCGGACGAACTCTGCAATGCTTTCTTCTGTCTTTACAGAAGGTGGCACAAGGGGCTCTCTCAAAACCCTTAGCTTGCCTGTAAGAGAGAGCAAGGGAGACTTTATAAAGCTAAGGGGAGACATGGGAAGCGGGACAAGCTTACCCTTCTTGTAGACATACCTTATCCTAGAGCTTTCGCTGGCATACTGGGGGCTTATGCCTGCGGTCTTTAAAAACTCCTCTACCTTTCCATCCGCCAGCACCGTCTGTGGTCCAAGCTCAAGGATGTAGCCCCCCTTCTGAAGAGTCTGTATGTTGCCCCCTGGGAGCTCTTCCTTTTCAAAGACATGGACTTCAAAGCCCCTTCTTTTAAGGTGCAGGGCAACGGAAAGCCCGGATATGCCCGCCCCTACTATTGCTATGTCTATCATGTCTTGTAGGGAACACCCTTGAGAGGTGAGGAGGGCACTGCGTAAGTCCTCTTTGGCATCCTCCCCGCAAGGTAGGCGAGCCTTCCCGCTATGGTGGCATACTTCATGGAGACCGCCATTCTTATGGGGTCTTTTGCCTCTGCAAGGGCTGTGTTGGTGAGTATACCGTCCACGCCAAGCTCCATAACGGGAGGTATGTCTCCTGCAGTGCCTATGCCTGCATCCACTATAACTGGCACTGAGACCGCCTCCTTTATGAATATGAGATTATAGGGATTCTGCATGCCAAGACCTGAGCCTATAGGTGCTGCAAGGGGCATGACCGCCGCACAGCCCACATCCTCAAACTTCTTTGCGTAAACAGGGTCGTCAAAGATATAGGGAAGGACTACAAAGCCCTCTTTTACAAGAAACTTCGCCGCCTTTAGGGTTTCCTCCATGTCTGGCAGTAGTGTTTTCTGGTCTCCTATGACCTCCAGCTTGACCCAGTTTATGCCCGTTGCTTCCCTCGCCAGCATGGCGGTCTTTATTGCCTCTTCTGCGGTATAGCAGCCGGCGGTGTTGGGAAGAATCTGATACTTGTTGGGGTCTATGTAGTCAAGAAGGTTTTCCTTTGTCGGGTCTGTAATGTTTACCCGGCGCACTGCCACCGTAATCATCTCCGCACCAGAGGCTTCAAGCACATCCCTGTTTTCCTGAAAGCTCCTGAACTTACCAGACCCTATTATGAGCCTTGAGCGGAAACGCCTTCCCGCAATCTCAAGGTAGTCATCCTCCAGAAGCCTTTCGTAGTCCAGCATTTAGCCACCTCCTACTATGTTTACTATCTCAACTCTGTCTCCATCCTTCAATATGCACTCCCCATACTTACTCTTTGGCACTATCTCCTCGTTCACCGCCACCGCAAGACCCACAGGTCTGACCTGTATGCCACTACTCTCAAGGAGGGCAAGCAGGGTGATGTTCTCTTTTACTTCCAGCTCCTTGCCGTTAACGAGAAGCTTCATGGAAATATTAAATATAAACTCTGCTTCGGTTTTGCAAGATGTATAAATGCATAATGATATTCTTAATTACTTATTTTAGATTAATAAACCATGAAAGGTGAAAAGAAGAAATTGAATAAATCTTTCTTCTGATATAACTTGACAAAATATAAAAGTTTGCATATACTCATAAGTAAGTTTTATTATGTTATAAAACATCCTTATAGGAGGTATGCCATGAAGGACGAGCAGTTCTTCCCAAAGGGGGCGGTAGCCTTCTTCCTTTTCATGCTTGGCTTTTATGCCTTTGTGTGGCTGTCCACTTACCTGACAATGCTCGTCAGGGGTCAGACACAACCATAAGGAGGTGAAGCCATGGATAAGGCAGAAAAGACAGCTCTTGTGCTTGCGGTTGGCTTTCTTGGTTTCTTTGCAGCCCTGCTCGTTTATGCTGCAAAAGCCTTGAACATTGACGTACCAACGTGTATAACGGATGTTAAACCCTTTACTGAAGGCAAGGTAATCCAGCATGCACCTAACAGGTATGAAATTCACTATCTTGCCAAGATGTGGTATTTTGAGCCAGCGGATGTGGAAATACCAGCAGGCTCAGTGGTGGACATATACCTGACCAGTGGAGATGTGATACATGGTTTTCAGATTGACGGAACAAACGTGAACCTTATGGCTATTCCCGGAACTGTTGCCTACGCAAGGTATAAGTTTGACAAGCCAGGTGTCTATCACATAGTATGCCATGAATACTGTGGCATAGGCCATCAGGATATGGCTACGAAGATAGTAGTCAAGTAAAGGAGGTATGCCATGAAGGTAGACAGAACAATAAGGAACATCATAGTGGCAGAGATAGTCTTCCCAGTCCTGCTCCTTGTTTTTGGTATTTACCACGGCCTAATGCAGGTGCTTTACAGGGCTGGGGTCATAAAGGACATGTCTGTGGGTGGTATTGAATACTATCAGGGTCTTACCTTACACGGGGTTATAAACGCTATAGTTTTCACCACCATAATCATAGTGGCCCTTGGAAACATAGTATTTCTCTACTACCTTAAAAAACCCCTCAGACCTCCTGTGCAGTGGCTCAGTCTTATCCTCATGTTCGGCGGAACTCTTATGGCTGCGTGGGCAATGTTTACTGGCAAGGCAAACGTGCTTTACACCTTTTACCCACCGCTCATAGCCCACTGGACCTTTTATCTCGGTGCTGCTCTTCTGATAGTAGGTTCGATAGTTCCACTCTTCTTTGACTGGTTACCTAACTATGTATCCTGGAGAAGGGAAAACCCCGGGCAGAAGGTGCCTCTTGCCGTTTATGGCATGCTGATAAACCACATCATGTGGGTGATTATGGTGGTGCCTGTGGTTGTTGAAGTGCTCTTTCAGCTTCTTCCCCTGTCTCTTGGCTTAGTTCAGGAGATAAACCCATCCCTTGCGAGAACTCTCTTCTGGGCTTTTGGACATCCTGTGGTTTACTTCTGGCTCCTGCCTGCCTATGTGATGCTCTACACCGTTCTTCCAAGGATAGTTACCGGTGATGGAAAGCTCTATTCGGATGGCGCCGCAAGGTTCGTCTTTATCCTCTTCCTCATACTCTCCTTCCCCGTGGGGCTACATCACCAGTTTACAGAGCCAGGGATAACCAGCAACTACAAGCTTATACATGCCCTTTTTACCTTTGGTGTTGCAGTTCCCAGCATGATAACCGCCTTTACGGTGGCTGCATCCCTTGAATACTCCATAAAGTCAAAATTTCCAGAGGTGAAAAACTCTCTCTTCTACTGGTGGGCAAAGATACCCTACATAAGCCTTGAGGGCAACAAGTGGCTTGTTTCCTATTTCATGGCAGGTCTTTTCCTCTTCTTTGTGGGTGGTATTACTGGCATCATAAACGCCTCTTACAACATGAATCAGGTGGTTCATAACACTTCTTTTGTCCCCGGCCACTTCCACACCACTGTGGGTGGACTTGTGACGCTTGTATTTCTTGGTATGTCTCTTTTCTTCCTCTCCCAGCTAACAGGAAAAGAAATAAGGTTTAAGGGTCTTGCAGTGCTTGCACCCTGGCTCTGGTGGCAGGGCATGCTCATATTTGAATACGCCATGTCTCTGGCAGGCTTTCATGGATTTCCAAGAAGGACAAACACAGGCACATCCTACCTGAACCCTGAATCACCCCTCTACAGGCCGGAATGGGTTGGATACGCCGAGCTTTCTGTGTTTGCAGGAGTTCTTATTGTTGTGGGCTTTGTATTCTGGGCTGTATCCTTCTTTGGAACCTTACTTTCACCTGCGGTTAAAGAAGCTGAGCTTGAAATCCCCACCGCAGAACCCTATCACGATGAAAAGATGCCAGCCCTTCAAAGGCTTACTCCCTGGGTAGTTTTCAGTTCTCTGCTTTTCCTCATATCCTACATACCACCCCTCTACGATGTTACAAAGAGGGGCGTGTTCTTTGACTCACCGGGTTACAACGACAAAAGCCCCGTGCCTATAACCAAACCACAGTCTGCAAAAGATGAAAAGAAAGAAACCGCTGAGGTCAAGTGAGGGTTCCGTCGTGCGCCATCTGTCAGGAGGGCTCTTAGCCCTCCTCTTTTTTATTTTTTCAGCCTTCTCTCAGGAAAGCTCTACTGGCATACCCCCCAACGAGGGAAAAACTCTCGGAAAGGAGCTTCCCGACGTTTTTCTCGTAGACTCTTTCGGAAGGGAGTTCAACCTCCACAGCCTGAAGGGAAAGCCCCTAATCCTGAGCCCCATATACACCAACTGCACCTCCGCATGCCCCATAATAACGGACTCGCTCAAAAAAGTCATCCCGTCCCTGGGAAAGCCCGGCGTAGACTTCTGGGTTCTATCCTTCACCTTTGACCCCACCGATGGGCAGGAGGATATAAAAACCTTTCAGGAAAAGCATGGTCTTGATGGAGATGGATGGAAGGTGGTAAGGGTAAAGAGCAAGGAAGACCTCTTCAGGCTTGTGGATGCCATAGACTTCAGGTTCATGTCTATTCCGGAGACAAAGGACTTTGTTCACCCCAATCTTGTGGTATTCATCTCTCCGGACATGAAGGTCAAAAAGTATGTGTATGGTGTTGTGTTTGATAGCAAGGAGATGCGCAGAGCTCTTGAATATTCTCTGGGTAAGCGGGACATTCTTGAGGACTTTACAAGGTTTCTTTTCTTTGCGGGGCTTATGGGGGTATCCCTCAGCGGTCTGTATCTTGTAATAAGCAGTGCAAGGCTTCTTCACAGAAGAGAAACAAAAAAAACCCTTCACCTGTAGTAAGCCAGCGTTTCCTCCACTATCTTCCTTACCTTTTCCCTTACCTCTCCTTCCCTTGGTCTGTCAAGGAGGCTCTCATACATGTAGCTTCTGTCCACATCTTCATCAAACTCCTCAAAGTCCACGGAAAGGAGAAGCTCCTTTGCCTCCGCACTCAGACGCTCTGGGATTTTCCTACCTGAGAGCCTGCACCACAGGAGAGCCCACGCTCTGGCAAGGGCGATGGGATGGTAGCCTCCTCCCCCCAGATACACGCCATCCCCAAGGACTTCCCTCACAAGGTCAAAGGCTCTCAGAAAGCCCCAGTTGGACAGCTCAAACTTGGAAAGGTAGTCCTCTAAAAGCACATCGGTGCCAAGCTGAAGCACATACACCTCTGGTCTGTAGAGCTCTGCTATTATGGGGATGATTCTTTCTAACACAAACAGAAACTCGCTATCGTTGACTCCCGCAGGTAGAGGTACGTTGAGGTTGTAGCCCCTGCCCTTTCCAGAACCACGCTCATGGAGAAAGCCTCTCTTAAAGGGAAAGGCATACTCGGGGGACTGATGGATGGAAAAAACGAAAACCCTGTCGTCCTCGTAGAAAAAGTCCTGCACTCCGTCACAGTGGTGGGCGTCAAGGTCTATGTAGAGCACCCTTTTGAAGCCCCTTGATAGGATATACTGCAGGGCTACTCCCGGGTCGTTTATAAAGCAAAAGCCCTTTGCCATTGAGGGATAGGCGTGGTGCATGCCACCAGCCGGGTTAAAGGCTGAGTATCCCTCAAGAAATAGCTCCACCGCCTGCACGGAAGAGCCTGTGGCAAGCAGAGAACCTCTCCACATGGCGGGTGAAACTGGATTTTCATAGCTTCCTATGTTGAACTTCTCTCTGTATTCCCTCTTTACGCACTGACACTGGTCGCATTCCTGAAGGGCTCTGAGGTATTCCTCCTCATGAAAGAGTCTCAGCTCCTCCCAGCTGGCGGGTCTGCTCTCTGTAAGCTCTTCCCCCGAAAGGAGCTCCATGACGTGCAGGAGCTCCAAGAGCAGTGAAACCCTCGGAATCCTCAGGGGATGATTCTTTGAATACCTGAGGTTTCTATAGGCGTAGCTACCTATCAGTTTTGAGCTCTTCCGCATAGCTCTTTACCAGCCTGTGGACCTCTCTGTAGTTTATGTCTCCAGCCAGAAGGTAGCTCTTCTCACCATAGCTGAACTTTTTGGAAACGGTTATGCAAAAGTCATCAGTTGCCTGCGATATGTATATATTGGAGATGTAAACATCTTCGTGGCTCGCCTTCTTAAAATACTCCTTCTCTGACCTGTCTGCTCCTTTCTTACCAGTCTTGATGGGATAGGTGAGCCTTGGGTTCACCACATTGTTGGAAACCTGAAGCCCACTTTCTCCTATGACATAAAAAAGCTCAAAGTATGGATACTTTTTGAAAAAATCGTATAGCACAAATTCCCACAGGTCTCTGTCAGTCCTTTTGAGGCTCTCCACTATGTTTTCAAAATCCTGCTTTATCCTGTGCCTTATGTGGTGTATCAACTCCCTTTTCTCATACTCGCAGAGAACCACAGAAGGCTTTTCTTCATGGAATATGAAACAGGAAGCATCGTGCACATCCTCCATCCTTTTTTTCAGTTCTGAGCTGAGCTTGAAAAAGTCCTCAAAGCTTCTAAGGTTTTTTATGGGTATGCAGTAGCCGAACAGGTAGATGGGCTTTGCATCTGCATAGAGCAGGGAGAATTCTCTCTGAAACTCCCGGTATAAATCTACGATTTCTTCTTCTTTCAGCTTCACCCTGGAAAGGGCATATACCTCATTTTCCTCGTAAGAGAGGCTCACGTCTCCCTGTATGGTATTTTTTACGTCCTCGTAAAGTATCCTCTGAAGGCTCTCCCCCTTTGAAGACCCGTATTCTTCCACAAAACCCCTGAGGCCACCTATGTAGAAACAGTAGAAATAGTAATCCTGACCGAAGAGGGACCTTATCTTCTGGAACATGGGAACTGTAGCCTCTCTAAAAAGGCTTGCGTGGTAAAGAACCACATGGTAAAAAAGAACACCCATGTATGAACCCTTTTTGTCCACCAGCAGGATGGGTGATTTGTAGGCGTTAAAAAAGTCCAGAAGCGATGTAAGATGCTCAGGCTTTAAGGTTGCGTTCCTTAACTTCATCAGCGGATGAGCAAGGTCGCCCACTGTCAGATGTTCTCTGTGCTGAGCTTTTATCAGGTCAAGCTTGCTGACTGTGCCTATAGGTCTGTTGTCCCTGACCACAACAAGAAAGTCATAGATACTGAACTCTTCAAAAGCCTTCAGGGCTTCCTTTATACCAAGGTTGTATTCTATTCTTGGCACACCAGTGGCTAAACTCACAAGCTGTATATCTCTCATATGTGAGGTCCTGCCAGGTATCTTCTTCTACTCTCTACGGCTATGAAGGCAAGCAGAACGAGGGTTGCAATTATGAAAAGGCGGGCGGCAACCACTCCACCATCGGCCTGAGCCAGCACCCTGGGTGCCTGAAGGAGTCCCCACTGATAGAGGAGAATAACCAGAAACATGGGAGAAACTATGGCAAAAAAGTAAACCAGCCACTTTGGCACCCTTATAAAAACATCCCTTGTAAGCTCGTGATGAAACCTGTAAACTCCAAATATCCATACAAAAACAATTATTTCAAGGAGGGCAAAGAAGACAAGCATGAAGGTCCCTGCCCAGAAATCAAGCTCGTCTATAAATCCAGGAAGGAAGGCAGAAAGAAGAGCGCCTGAACTTACCATGAGCATGGAAACATTTACAGCCTTTGAATGCTTCCACCTCATCTCATCCTCAAAGAGCGCTATAAGAGGCTGTGTAAGGGCAAGGGAGGAGGTAAGTGCAGCTATAAAAAGAAGGAAGAACCACACCGCAGAGAGAAGCCAGCCAAGGGGCAATGCCATAAGAACTGCAGGCATGGACATAAAGCCAATTCTGAAAGTGCCCTCCTTTGCCAGCTCAGGCACAGCCATGGCCCCAAACATGGCAAAGGCGGCAGGTATGGCTATGGAAGCACCTATGATTACCTCCACAAACTCGTTCAAGCCTGCCGTCCAGAGCCCTGCCTTTAAAACATCCTCACGGGCCTTTACATAGCTGGCGTAGGTGGCTATAGCACCCATACCCAGAGAAAGAGTAAAGAATATCTGCCCTGATGCTTCAAGCCAGACCTGAGGGTCCCATATTCTGCTGAAGTCTGGAGTATAGATGTAGAGAAGCCCTTCAAGACCCTTTCCCCCTCTAATGGACAGAGATACCACCGCAAGGAAAATCCCCATGAGCAGAAGGGCTGGTATTCCCACCTTTGCGGTAAGTTCAATACCCTTGACTATCCCCCTCTGGAGTATATACCAGTTTACCGCAAGGGTTATGAACAAAAAAACAAGGGCGTAAACTGAGGGTTCTGTGTAGTTTCTAAAAAAATCTACATAGGGAGCCATGGCGGTTTTTGCATCACCGCCTTCTACGGGCACTGGCATTTGACCAAAGAGGGAAAGCACTGCAAAGCCCAGCGTCCAGGACTCAATGTATATATAGTAGCAGACAATTAGAAAGGGTATGGCAACGCCTATTGAGCCAAGCACTCTTGCCCAGTTGGCATGATGAAAGAGAGAGCCCATAATCCCCGTCATAGAACCATGACCCTTTGCCCCCGCATACCTTCCTATTACCCACTCCAATATCATTAGTGGTATACCAAGCAGAAAAAGCGCCACAAAGTAGGGAATCATAAAGGCACCGCCGCCGTAGAGGGCAACTTTGGAGGGAAACCTCAGCAGGTTTCCCAGACCTATAGCGTTTCCTGCAGCGGCAAAGATGAGACCTATTCTGGAAGCCCAGGCTTCCCTCTTCTTCATATCTTAAGACCCTTTATTCTTTCCACCGCCTCAAGAAGCCTCTGAGTTGGCACCGTCAGAGATATCCTGAAGTATCCCTCTCCATGCTCTCCAAAGCCGTTGCCCGGAGTGCATACTATTCCACATTCATCAAGCAGCCTTGAAACAAAGCCTGCAGAGGTGTATCCCTCAGGCACCCTCACCCATAGGTAGAAAGTGGCATCAGACTTGTAAACCTTCAGACCTACCTCTTCAAGAGCTTTTACCATGGCCTGTCTTCTTTCCCTGTATGTTTCCCTTATCTTCTGGAGCTCCTCCTCTGGAAGGTTGAGGGCTGTAATGCCTGCCTCCTGAATTGCCTGAAACTGACCAGAGTCCACATTTGTCTTCACCTTCCCCAGTCCAGCAACGAGCTTTTCATTGCCAACCGCCATACCAAGACGCCACCCTGTCATGTTGAAGGTCTTTGAAAAAGAGTGAAACTCTATGGCAACCTCCTTTGCCCCCTCTATCTGCAGTATGGACATGGGTCTTCTGCTTCCAAAGTATATCTCTGAATAGGCAAGGTCTGAAGCCACTATTAAGTTGTGCTCCTTAGCCCACGCTACGAGCTCTCTGTAAAAGCCTTCATCCGCAGTGGCAGAAGTGGGGTTGTTGGGGTAGTTTACCCATATGATTTTTGCCCTTTTGAGCACATCACCCGGAATGCTTTTAAAATCTGGCAGAAAGCCATTCTCTTCCCTCAGGGGCAGTATGTATGGTTCGCCTCCAGCAAAAAGAGTGCCTATCTTGTAGACTGGATACGCCGGGTCAGGACAAAGGACTACATCGCCCGGGTTTATAAAAGCCAGTGGAAAGTGGGCTATACCTTCCTTTGAGCCTATAAGGGTCACCACCTCCTTCTGAGGGTCAAGTTCAACGCCAAAGCGCTTTTTATACCAGTCTGCTACAGCCTGCCTGAAGGAAAGCATGCCCTCGTAGGAGGGATATCTGTGATGCTCGGGCTTTTCTACAGCCCTTTTCATAGCTTCCACTATGGGCTGTGGAGTGGGAATGTCCGGGTCCCCAACCCCAAGGTCAATGAGGTCCACACCTTGAGAGAGCTTTTCTCTCTTCTTCTGGTCAATCTGAGCAAAGAGATAGGGTGGAAGAGCATTTATCCTGTGGGCATATTCAATCATTGTGCACCTCCGAAGATTATGGATTTTTATTATATCAGTAAAATAGTAATGTTCAGAACATGACAAACCTAACCCTCAAAGTATTCCCTGAAAAGGCAGAGGAGCTTAAAAGCGAGCTTCTGAGAAGGGGCTTCTATGAACTTGAGAGTCCTGGTCTGAAATGGCTCTTAACTGACGGAGAAAACACCCTCAGGCTATACCCTTCGGGAACTCTTCTCATTCAGGGTAAGAGGACAGAGGCTATGAAGGAACTGGTTCTCTCTCTGATTGAAGCACCCTCTTCTACAGACATAGGCTGTGATGAGTCTGGGAAGGGGGATGTGTTTGGTCCTCTGGTGCTCTGCTGTGCTGTTATAAAGCCAGAGTATTACAAGAAGGTTCTGAGCCTCAATATGAGGGATTGTAAGAGGATGAAAGACGAGGAGGTTCTCAGGAAAGCAGACCTTTTCAGGTCTTTTGGAGAGTTCAGGTGCAGGCTTGTAGAACCCGGCCAGTTAAACGAGCTTTATCAGAAATCTGGAAATCTCAACAGAATACTGGATGCACTTTATGGAGAACTACTGGAAGGGCTTTTCAAGAAGTATCCTTCTGCAAGCTTTTTTGTCGACGCCTATTCAAAGAAAAGCCCCTTTGATAAAAGGGTTCAATTTGAGCATAGGGGGGAAGAAAGGCTTGCGGTTGCCACCGCCAGTGTCCTTGCAAGGGCTGAGTTTCTCACATGGCTCAGAAGGCACAACCTGCCAAAGGGTTCATCACCGCAGGTTATGGAACTTGCCCGGAGAATCTACCGCCGGGATGCACAGATGGCTAAAAAACTCCTGAAAACCTTCTTTTTATAAACTTGCTTAAGGAGGCAAGGACAAAGAAAAAGACCATGCTTCCCACCACCGCACCGCTGGGCGGAAGGTCAAGGAGCAGGGAAAGAATTATGCCAGAAGAAAGAGAAAGGAAAGAAAAACCTACTGAAAGGAGCATCCCCTGAAGAAAGGAAGAGGACACCATCAGAGAGGTCATGGCGGGTATGGATATAAAGCTTGCAGAGAGCACAAGGCCCACCGCCTTTATGGAAAGAACCACATTGGCAGAGGCAAGGGCAATAAGAGAATAGTTGAGAAGCCCCACCTTTACACCCCTGAGCCTTGCAATTTCTTCATTAAAGCTGAGAAGCAACAGACTTCTGTAGTTCAGGAATACAAAAAGAAGGGTAAGCATAAAAACAATCACAGAAAGGAGAAGGTCCTTTTCTGAAGCAGTGAGCATACTACCAAAGAGATAGGAGAACACATTTGTGCCCAGGTTGTCCGTAATTCCAAGCACCACTATTGCCATGGCCACACCCACAGAGAAAAAAAGGGCAACCAGCGTATCCGCCGGCAGAGACTTTCTGTCTACAAGGAACTGAATGAGAAGACCAAGCAGGACAGTATAAAACACAGTAAAGGTCATGGGCTCAAGGTCAAGCACTATGGCAAGGGCTATGCCCCCAAAGGCAGCGTGCGACAGACCCGCACCCAGCATGGCAAGCCTCTTTATGAGGAGGAAAACTCCCACAAGGGAGGTGGAGAGGGCTATGAAAAGAGCAGAGAGGAAGCCTTCCCAGAAAAGGCTGTAAGAGAGAAGTTCCATTCCTAAATTTTAACCTATGGAGAAAAACAGAGAACTTGCCAGAATCTTTGATAGGATGGCGGACATGCTTGAATTTCTGGGAGATAACCCCTACCGTATAAACACCTACAGAAGGGTGGCTGAGGTTCTCTCAGAGCTTGGTGAGGATGTGGAAGAGCTGGTGCGCACAGGAAAGATTCACCAGATACACGGCATAGGACAATCCAGCGTAGAAAAGATACTGGAATACCTTCGCACAGGAAGAGTTGGGGCTTACGAGGAACTGAGGCAGAAAGTGCCGGAAGACCTTCTTGAGCTTCTTGAAGTTCCGGGGGTGGGCGTAAAGACTCTGAGACTTGCCTATGACAGGCTCAAGGTAAGAAGCAAGGAAGACTTTATAAGGGCAGTCAGGAGCGGGCAGCTTGCTTTCCTTCCAGGAATGGGAGAAAAGAAAATTCAGAACATAATGAGGGGTCTGGAGCTGTGGGAAAAAAGCAAGGAGAGGATGACACTTCTACAGGCTTACGAGCTTGGACAGGAGCTTCTGAAGTATTTTGAGAGCGTAAGAGACCTCTATGAAAACATAGAGCTTGCTGGAAGCCTGAGAAGAAGAAAGGAAACCGTAGGTGATATTGACCTTCTCATCTCTGCAAAAAAAGATAACTGGGCAAAACTCCATGGGCACTTTGTGTCTTACGGAGGCGTAAAAGAGGTTCTCCTTCATGGAGAAACCAAGTCAAGCGTGGTGCTTCAGGAAGGCAGGCAGGTGGACTTCAGAACAGTAGAACCCCATCAGTGGGGTGCAGCTCTTCAATACTTTACAGGCTCAAAGGAACACAACGTGAGAGTCAGGGACATAGCCAGAGCTAAGGGGCTCAAGATAAGCGAATATGGAGTTTTCCGTTCAGACACGGAGGAGTGGATAGGAGGAAGTACCGAAGAAGAGGTCTACAACCTGATAGGCATGCAGTGGATTCCGCCAGAGCTGAGAGAAAACACAGGGGAGATAGAGCTTGCCCTTGAGGGGAAACTGCCAAGGCTTGTGGAGCTAAAAGATATAAAGGGTGACTTCCATATGCACTCAAACTGGAGCGATGGACTTCACAGCCTTGAGGAAATGGCGGAAGCCTGCTATCAGCTTGGATACCAGTATATGGTTATAGGAGACCACTCCCAATCCGCACGGGTTGCAAACGGCCTTGACCCAGCCCGCTACAGGGAGCAGTTCAAACTGGTAGAGAGGTTAAACCAGTACTACAATCCAAAGGGCTTTTACATACTGAGAGGCTGTGAGGTGGACATACTGCCTGACGGTTCTCTTGACCTTCCAGACGAACTCCTTGAGGAGTTTGACTTTGTGGTAGCTTCCATACACTCAAGGTTCAATCAAGACAATACTTACAGAATACTCAAAGCTATGGAAAGCCCCTATGTGAACCTTATAGGCCACCCAACGGGAAAGGCCTACGGGACCAGGGAAAGCTACCCCCTTGACATGGAAAAGGTAATAAGAACCGCAAAAGAGACTGGAACTGCCCTTGAGCTAAACACCTACAGGGCTGACATCTCACCGGAGAACATAAGGAGGTGCATGCAGGAGGGTGTTACCATAGCCATTGTTACTGATGCTCACTCTGTAAAACATCTCTCATACATGCAGGTGGGTGTTGGTCTTGCAAGGAGAGGCTGGGCAATTCCTGAGCTCGTTCTGAACACGAAAGACCTGCATGGTGTAAAGGACTTTGTAAAGCGTAAAAGAGAGCTCATGCTGAGTGGAAAATACTGATTGCCCCGCATGCAAAAAGGCTTATAATCGTAAGTATGGCACAGCTTGTCAGCCCTGAGAACCTTCATGCCCTTGTAAGGCACGAGATAGGTGAGTTAAAGAGATTGAAAAAAGACCTCTCTCTTGTAGAACATATCCCCGGTGTAGATAATTTCTCAATTTTGTTGCTATACAGTGAACACCTTTCAGAACAACACCTTGAGAGCATATCTAAGTCCATGAGAGAGTCAGACGTAATAGCTCAGCTGGGGTTCTATATAATCTGCCTGCTTCCCGGCACAAGTAAGGAAGGAGCCATCCACCTGGCAGAGGGTATCAGGGATTTTCTGGGTGAAGAGGGCTATTACATTGTGGTCACCTACCCAGAAGACGGAGAAAGCTACGAAGATTTAATTGATTCCCTCAAACTATATTCTGAACAGAAGGGCAGACCTATACCAATAAACTGAAGGAGGAAAGCATGCAGTTAGAGTCGCTTATAGAAAAAAGCTCTGCAAAAAGTTTAAAATCCATAGGCGAAAAAGTGCTTGAAGGCAAAAGATTGTCCTCTGAAGATGCCATAAGGCTCTTCTACGAAGCAGACCTCAGTTATGTTGGTGCCCTTGCGGAGTGGGTAAACAGGAAGAAAAATAGCAATTTTGCCTACTTTATAGTCAACAGGCAGATAAACCCCACCAACATATGCGTCTATCAGTGCAACTTCTGCAGTTTTGGAGTTACAAAGTCAGACCCAAGGGCCTATGAGATGAGCCTTGAGGAGGTGCTCAGGAAGGTTGAGGAGACTCAAAGGATGGGTGGTAAGGAGGTTCACATAGTTGGTGGAATACCACCTCACTGGAAGTATGAGGAATATGTAAACCTTGTGAGGGAGATAAAAAAGTCTTTTCCCCATATGGTTGTAAAGGCATGGACTGCCATAGAGATACATCATATGAGCAAGATATCGGGCAAGAGTTATGAGGAGATTCTTACTGAACTCAAGTGGGCGGGACTTGATGCCATACCAGGCGGTGGCGCAGAAATATTTTCAGAAAGGGTTAGGAAAATCATAGCTCCATACAAGGCCAACGCAGAGGAATACCTCCAGGTTCACAAAACAGCACACAGGCTCGGCATTCCCACCAACGCTACCATGCTTTACGGACACCTGGAAACCTATGAGGAGAGGGTTGAGCATATGGAAAGGCTCAGAGACCTTCAGGACGAGACCGGTGGTTTTCAGGTTTTCATACCACTGGCCTACTGGCCAGAGGGCACAAGGATAGGTGGAAAAAGAACATCTTCTGTTGACGACCTCAAGACCATAGCCATAGCAAGGCTCTTTCTGGATAATTTTGACCATATAAAGGCATACTGGGTCACTCTTGGCGAAAGAGTAGCACAGGTAGCTCTGAACATGGGTGCGGATGACCTTGATGGAACCATTCAGGAGGAGAAGATAGTGCATGCAGCGGGAACAACCTCTGCCCTCGGACATACAAAAGAAAAACTCATAAAACTCATAAGAGGTGCGGACAAGATACCGGTGGAAAGAGATACCTTTTACAATCCTGTGGCCATCTATCCCTGAGGCTTCTGCCTGCTTTCCAGCAGGCTCTTCAGGCTCTTTGATATCTCTCTCACCACGGGCTCTATTTTATCCCTTACTTCCACAAGGCTTCTGTAAAGTTCTTCCGGACTTACCTCCCAGGTGCTTATGAGCCTGTTTTTGAGGTTGGTCATACGGAAAATGTCCATGTAATACTCCTGGGGAATAACGCCCACCTCTACCAGCTTTGAGAGGCAGTCGTCTCCAAATTTTTTGACACCAAACTTGGGTGCCAGATGTTTACATATGTCAAAGAGGCTGTCGTAGGCCACCTGATAGAAGTATTTCACCCTGTCGTAATACATGGGCGTCTTTGAAAACTCTTCAAAACCCTGAGACAGAACAAAGTCTATCTTCTTTAGGGATTCTTTTATGTGCCTTGCCTTTTCGTTGAGTAGTTCAAAGTCTATTAGCAGAGGGTTGTTTGTCTCCTTTTTTATGAACTCCACCACAGCCTTTGCATAGTCCTTGAAAAGGTGCAGAGACCTGCTCAGAAAGTCGTAGAGCTCTTCCGGGGGGAGAGCCTCCTTGAGGTCGCGGTGCTTTATGTAGAACTGGCTGAGTTCTCCCAGGTCCTCCACCTGAGAAAGGCCAACAAACTCACCCACCTTCTGCAGACAGTCCTTTGAGGTAGTTTTTATGTTGTAAACTGTCGAAAGATGTCTGCAAACTCTCATACAGCTTTCAAAGGCCAGGTTGAAATCAACCCTCACCTTATCTTGCAGGAGCTTGTTTTCAACGAAGTCTTCCCTAACACAGCTGAGGTTCTTTTTCAGGTCCGTGTATGCCTTCTCGAGCTGAGTAAAGCTCTCCAGTATAAGGCTTATCTTTGGCTTTTTCTGCCTTTCCTGCATGTGTATAAATTTATACTTCTCTAAGCTCTTCTCTTGTTATGTATTGCTGAAGGCGTTCAATGCTTCGCGCTTTACCTGTGCGGTCATCCACTTCAACCAGAATGGCGTTAACCACCACATCCTCCTTCTCTTCTACTTCATACTTCTGGGGTATTCCCCTTGTAAACCTTTCTATCGCCTCCTTTGGCTTCATGCCTATGGCAGAATACCAGCATCCTGTCATACCTACATCACTCACATAAGCTGTGCCCTTTCTCAGTATTATCTGGTCTGCAGTGGGAACATGTGTATGCGTTCCGTATACCAGACTTGCCCTGCCATCCGTATAAAGTGCAAAAGCCCACTTTTCAGAGGTGGTTTCTGCATGAAAATCAACGACTATGAGGGGGGTTTCTCTGTAAAGTTCTTCGTAAAGTCTGTCAAAGAGAAGGAAAGGATTGTCAAGGTTTGAGTCCAGAAGGGACCTGCCCATAAGGTTTATTACCGCAAACTTCACACCCTTTTTTTCGTAAAGACCATAACCTTTACCGGGCACACCGCTAGGGTAGTTGGCGGGTCTGAGAAGTGTGTCTGTCTGGTCTATAAACTGGTAGACCTCCTTCTTGTCCCATATGTGGTTTCCCGATGTCATTACATCCACACCAAGGTTGAGGAGCTCCTCGTAAACCTTTTTTGTTATTCCAAATCCGCCGGCTGAGTTTTCAACATTTACAAGCACCACATCTGCAAGGTCTCTGTATCCAGCAAGATAATACCTGAGTGCTTTCCTGCCGGGCTTTCCTATTATGTCTCCAAACACGAGGAATTTCATGGCCTTATGGTGCGGGTGGAGGGAGTTGAACCCTCACGGGCGTAAGCCCACTGGATCCTGAGTCCAGCGCGTCTGCCAGTTCCGCCACACCCGCTGAAGAAATATTATAATTCAATCCTCCTTAGCCTTCAGTCTGAACTTGTATCCCTTCACGTTTAGAGTAAGTTTGTTTATATCTCTGGGAATTTCTGGAAAATACACAAAACCTCTTAGCCTGGCACCACCCTGAACTTCACCGAATATAAAGGCTCTGTTCACAATGTCGGGGTATGATTCATTTCTGGGGAAGGTGTAATATGGTGACCACCACAGCCCAAAGGGTGAGCTCCAGTAGCCAAACCCGAGACCAATACCCATGCGGTAATCCCTTCCCAACATGCTTATCACATCTCTGGGTTCAACTGGATTGTATTGATTACCCTTCTCGTCTATCAAAAATACATCCTCTCTTGCCACCTTGACCGTTTGTGAACCGCGGTTTTCTATCTCAATGTATATGGGCAGCACATATCTATCAAGGTCTGAGGGATAGTATTTCCACCGGTTCATCTCTACCCTGACTGTCAACCCATTGGAAAGGTCTGATGGACCCTCCAGCGTCCATGTCTTCACTGCACAGCCAGAAAGGAGAAGAGTCAGAAGGAGCAGAAGGGCTCTCATGCTTTATAATATAGAGCTCATGAAGTTCTATGTCACTACTCCCATTTACTATGTTAACGATGTCCCTCACATAGGGCATGCCTATACCACAGTAGCTGCCGATGTGCTTTCCAGGCATTACAGAAAAAGAGGGTATGAGGTTTTTTTCCTTACCGGGACCGATGAGCATGGTCTGAAGATACAGAGGTCTGCAGAAGAAAAGGGCATTAGCCCACAGGAACTTGCAGACCAGAACTCTGAAAACTTTAAGAAGCTCTGGGAGTTTATGGGCATAAGTTATGACAGGTTTATAAGAACCACAGACAGGGAACATAAGGAGCTTGTCAGGGAAGTTTTTGTGAAAAGTTATGAAAGGGGAGACATCTATCTTGGAGAATACGAGGGCTGGTACTGCGTTGGCTGTGAGGAGTTCAAGCCCGAGGGTGAGCTTTTAGAGGGGAAGGTCTGTCCCATACATCTAAAACCCTGCGATTACATAAAGGAACCCTCCTACTTTTTCAGGCTGTCAAAGTATGAAAACATACTTCTTGAATTCTACGAAAGCATGCCAGAGTTCATAATGCCTGACTACAGGAAAAATGAGGTGAAAGCCTTTGTCAGACAGGGGTTGAGAGACCTATCTGTTACAAGACCGAGAAACAGAGTAAGATGGGGAATAGAGGTGCCCTTTGACCAGGAGCATACCATATACGTGTGGTTTGACGCTCTTTTTAACTACGTTTCTGCAATCAGGGACAGGATGCATCTGTGGCCTGCAGACCTTCATCTGGTTGGAAAGGATATTCTACGCTTTCATGCAGTCTACTGGCCTGCCTTTCTTTTCTCTGTGGGCCTTGAGGCTCCCAGAAGAATCTTTGCCCACGGATGGTGGAAGGTGGAAGGTCAGAAAATGTCAAAATCTCTGGGCAATGTGATAAATCCCTACCACTTTGTCAAAGAGTGGGGGCTGGATGAGGTAAGGTATTTCCTTCTGAGAGACATGCCCTTTGGAGAAGATGGAGACATAAGAAGGGAGGCTATCCTGAACAGGCTCAACGGGGAGCTAGCCAATGAAGTTGGAAACTTATTCAGTAGAGTAATGGCAATGGATATAAAGTATCTTGGGGGTAAGGTCTCGGGGGAAAGAGATTCTGAGTATGAAAATGTTGCCCGTGAAGTAGTTGATGACTACGACAGATATATGCAAAAGGTCGACTTTTACAACGCATTGGAGACTGTGCTGAGGCTTTCTTCTTATCTCAACAAGTATGTGGACTCAAAAGCACCATGGAGTCTTGCAAAGACGGATGAACTTGCTTTGAGAAAAGTTCTCTACACGCTTACCGATGGTATACATCTTCTGGCAAACCTGCTTGAGCCCTTCATGCCGGGCAAGATGGGAGAAATCTTCAGAGCTATGGGATGTGAGCCACTGCAGGGGGAGTTAAAGCCATACGCAAGGAGAGAATACCTTGTGAAAGATAGGGTAATACTCTTTCCAAAGAGGGAATGAGAAAAAACTGGTGTAGGTTTTTAGCTTACGCAGAGAAGGGCCGACCGTAAACTTTATGAAGTTATGAGCCTATAGCTCACATGAGAAACTTCCACACGGTAGATTAGCAACGCCCTTCCGAGAGAGTTCGCAAAAAGCACGTACGCTGTTTCAACTCCACACGGTAGATTAGCAACCAACAGAGAACTCATGAAACGCTTTAAGCTGACAGAGAGCAGTTTCAACTCCACACGGTAGATTAGCAACAATCTGTAATAGTCCAATCCATGAGGATAGTATAGAGTTTCAACTCCACACGGTAGATTAGCAACAATTCTACGCCAGCTCAAATTGATGAGGCGGTTAATCTAGTTTCAACTCCACACGGTAGATTAGCAACGAGTATCTGTTTCTACTGCGGCGACTGGTAGTATAAGAGTGTTTCAACTCCACACGGTAGATTAGCAACCCACAGGACAAAACCCTAAGAACCTACATAAGACAGGTTTCAACTCCACACGGTAGATTAGCAACATACTGGAAGAAAACTTTCAATTGATGTTATCTTTTAGTTTCAACTCCACACGGTAGATTAGCAACTGTAGCCGTGCCTCTATTCCAACCCGAAAAATTAAGTTTCAACTCCACACGGTAGATTAGCAACTAAGTATCCTTTCCTGCATTGCTTCCCATCCACTTCTGTTTCAACTCCACACGGTAGATTAGCAACGCATTCATGAGAGTATACAAAGATAATTTCTGGTTCAGTTTCAACTCCACACGGTAGATTAGCAACTTCTGACACAACAAACGAACAGGTGCTGTATGTAAACGTTTCAACTCCACACGGTAGATTAGCAACGGTAAACAACAAAACCTACTTCTCAAAACAGTCCTTCTCGTTTCAACTCCACACGGTAGATTAGCAACTTGAATTCAAGAAACACAGCATACTGAAGACTTTTGTTTCAACTCCACACGGTAGATTAGCAACAAGCTTTGAGCAATTGCTTCAAGCACTAAAAGAACGTTTCAACTCCACACGGTAGATTAGCAACCCTAAATCGGTATGTAAAAAATAATAAGAAACATCAAGCCTTTTGTCAACCCCCCACCCTTTCAAAAGGGGGTTATTTGCCAGAAGTCGGAGGTCATGCAGGCTTGAGTGTGTTATTGTCAAGTTCAAAGCCTTGCCTTTCAACGCTCAGAAGCATACGCCATACGGCCGTAAAACCGTAAAGCCATATGTATGGTCGTATGGTCATACGGTTGTATGGCATAATAAAGACTATGAAAGGCAGGGCTCAGAAAAAGGGAAAATACAAAAAGACTACCCTTCTCTTGCCCTACGACCTGTGGGAAGAGCTTCGCATAGAGAGCATCAGAAAAGGCATACCCATGGGCGAGCTGATAGCCCTGAAAATCAATCAGCTTAAGGAGTTAAGGCACAAGAGTGTAATTCTGGAGGCTGACGAGCATGGTTTTCTCAGGTCTTCAGGGCAGTAAAGACCCTTCCAATGTAGAGGAACAGCATGCCCTATTCAGCTGTCAAAATGTCATGGAGCCTTATGGCTCCAGATTATCCCTCATGTATCATATCACACTTTCAACAGCTCTCGCAAGTATGGGTTGAACTTTCTTTCGTGTCCTATGGTGGTCTCCTCGTAGTGTCCGCATACTACCAGCACATCGTCCTCAAGCTCTGAAAATATGCGATGCAGAGATTTTTTGAGGTCTTCAAGGCTTCCGCCGGGGAGGTCCCACCTGCCTACTCCACCCCTGAAGAGGAGGTCTCCCGCAACGAGAGTCTTGCTACTTTCTTCGTAAAGACAGCACAGTCCTGGGGTGTGTCCGGGGGTGTGGATTGCTCTCAGGCTTGTTTTTCCCAGACTAATACTCATTCCGTCCTTGAGGTATACATCTGGCTCTGGGCAGGGCAGGTTTGCACCTATCTGCCTTTCAAAGCCAGGCCATATGGGGTCGTTTATCAGAAAGAGGTCCGCAGAGTGCATGTAGAAGGGGGCCTTAAACTTCTCTTTCAGGGTTTTCACCTGACCCACGTGGTCTATATGTCCGTGGGTGGCTATGATTGCCACAGGCTCATATGGCTCAAGCTCTCTGATTATCTTCTGGGCGTCAGCCCCCGGGTCTACCACCACTGCCTGCCCTGTCTCCTCGTCCACAATAAGGGAGCAGTTTACAGAGAGAAGTCCCACGGGCAAAACTTTCAAAAGCATCAGAACCCTATCAGGTCGTAGAGAAGATGGGGGAATATGCCAAGAAGAACTACCAGAATGGAGCAAAGCAGTAGCGTAAAGGCTTCACCACCGGAGACCCTCGCTGGAGGAAACCTTTTCTCATCCTTTTCCAGGAACATGGAGACTATTACTCTGAGATAATACCCTGCAGATATGATGCTTGCAAGCACAAGGGCAAAGGCCAGGGGGAAAAGCATGGTATTTACAAGTCCAATAAAAAGCCCCAGCTTGCCCACAAAGAGAGCCATGGGTGGTATGCCGATAAAGGCAAAGAGAAAGAGGGCAAAAAGGGATGCAAGAAAGGGATGCTCTCTGAAAAGCCCTCTATAGTCGAGCATATGGTGGGAGAAGCCAGACCTCTTTTCAAGCACAGCCATCAGGGTAAAACTGCCAAGGCTAGCGAAGGCATATAGGGAAACATAGAAGAGAAGAGCCTTCTGAAGCTGTGGGTCTACCGTGCTTATGCCCAGCAGGAAGTAGCCGGCGTGCGCAATGGTAGAGTAGGCGAGAAGCCTCTTAACCGACCTCTGGGCGTATGCCACAAGGTTGGCATAGAACATGGAAAGCACAGAAAGCACTGCCACCAGAAGGAGCCACTGCTTGAGGTGGTAAAAGTATCCGAGAAGCTGGACAAGGAGGAAATAGAGAGCCACCTTTGGGACTGAAGACAGATAGCCCGTTATGGGGGTGGGTGCACCCTCGTAGGCGTCAGGAGTCCAGAAGTGATAGGGAACTGCTGAAGCTTTGAGGGCAAGGGCGGAGAGCAGAAGAAGCATGGAAAGCACAAAAAGGCTGTTTTCATCTCTGTATTCCCTGAAGAAGAGGCTTCCCGTGCTGGCGTAGTAAAAGGCTGAGCCCAGGGCAAGCATAGAAGTGCCAACAGAACCCATTATCAGATACTTGTAGCCTGCCTCCTTTGAGAGATATTCTCCCTTCAGAAGGGAAACCATCAGATACATGCCAACACTTGCAAGCTCCAGAGAAAGAAAGAGAGCCACAAGGTTCGCCGAAGATATGAGTATGGAAAGTCCGAGGGTTGAAAGAAGAGGAAGGTATGAGAGTTCCGTATAGACGGAGTCTTTCTTCTCATAGTAGTCTTGCATGGAAAAAAGCACAAGGCTCGTAAGTATGTAAAGGACCGCCTTTCCAAGAAGGTTGAGAGAGCTTACCTCAAAAAGACCAAAGAGAGCCTTTGCAGGATAGGAGACAAAAAGCAGGCTTATGAGGGATACCACGGGCACAAATGCTGAGATTGTTCCAAGAAGCCTGTAGTGCTTTTTCTGAAGAAAAAGGTCAAGGACAAAAAGAAGGAGGATACCCAGAGAAAGCACCAGCTCGGGAATTATAGCGTTCCAGTTCACTTCTCAACCTCCAAGCACATATCGGGAAGTCTGCTCAATGATTTTCACAAAGGGATATGGGTAAAGACCCATTATAAAGGCAGAGGCTATGATGAGTATGAAGGAAAGCATGTGGTGGGTCTCAAGGTCTTTCAGATGTTTCCATTTTTCAAGCCTGTATTCTGAAATGGTCTCCTCTTCAAACATGACCCTCTTATACATATAGAGGAAGTATGCCGCAGACAGCACCACGCCAACACCTGCTATGAAAGCCCAGAGGGGGAAGTTTTTGTAGGTGCCGAGGAAAACGAGGAACTCCGCCACAAAACCTGCAAGTCCCGGAAAGCCTATACCTGCAAGCCCTGAAATCATGAACAGAACTGCCAGCTTTGGCACATATCTTGCAAGCCCTCCAAGGTCGTCCATATGGTAGGAGTGAACCCTGTCGTATATGAAACCTGCGGACATAAACAGCGCCGCAGAAGATAGCCCGTGAGCAATCATCATGTATATGGCTCCATTGAGGGCGTTCAGGTCCATGGCAAAGGTGCCAAGGGTCACCACTCCCATATGGCTTATAGAGGAGTATGCTATTAGCCTTTTTATGTGAGTCTGGGCAATAGCCATCATGGCCGTGTAGATTATGGCCACAAGGCTCAGGAAAAAGATAAGAGGAATAAAGTATTTGCTTGCATCGGGGAAAAGGGGAAGAGAATAACGCACAAAGCCAAAAGTGCCCATCTTCAGGAGCACTGCAGCCAGTATCACCGAGCCTGCGGTGGGTGCCTCTACGTGGGCATCAGGAAGCCATGTGTGGACTGGCCACATGGGAATCTTGACCGCAAAGCCCAGACCAAAGAGCAGGAAGGCTGCAGTCTGGAGTATCATGGGGTAAGAAAAACCCAGATGGAAGGTGTAGTCAAAGGACAGCTTGCCCGTCATTATGTAGCCGTAAACCACTATACTGGCAAGCCCCAGTAGCAGAAAAACACTGCCGAAGAAGGTATATACGAAGAACTTGTTGGCTGCGTAAACCTTTCTGTCGTGTCCCCACATACCTATGATGAAATACATGGGTATGAGCATACCCTCCCAGAAGAGGTAAAAGAGGAAAAAGTCAAGGGCGGAAAAGACTCCAAGGCATGCAGTCTCAAGTGCAAGAAAGAGGGCAAAGTAGAGGTTTGGTCTGTCTTCCACCCTGAGAGACCAAAGAAAAGCAACCACAAAGACCAGAGAGGTCATGAGAAGTAGGGAGATTGCCATCCCGTCCACACCCACATGGTAAGAGATTCCAAGAGAAGGAATCCAGTCAAATCTTTTTACATACTGAAAACCCTGAGCGGACCAGTTAAAGTTGAGAAAAAGGTAAAGGACTATCAGAAACACCACTGAAGATATACCCAGAGAAAGGATTTTGGAAAACTTCTCCTTTCTGACTATAGCAGTTAGCACTGCACCCAACAGAGGCAGGAATATGGCTATGCTCAGAAGGTTTTCCATCTTTTACCTCCAGAAAATTGTTATGAAAAGAAGAAGGAGAAAACCAGCGGCTATAAAGAGAGTGTAAAGGTTCAGCTTGCCAGCCTGCAGGGCTTTCATGAAGCCGCCTGCACTTCTTACCGCTGGGTAGGTGGCATTTACAAGACCGTCTATGAGCTGTCTCTCTGCAGTCATGTAAAGAATTTTAGAGTAGAAAAGATAGCCGCCAGCAAGCACTCTGTGGTAAAGCCTTTCAGTGAAGAACTGTTCTTTGAAGGCAGTATGCAGAGGTTTTAGGGCCTCATAAGCCCTCTGAGGGTCAACAAGACCCCTAATGTAGACAAGATAAGCCACAAGTATACCAGCCACACCCACAAGCACAGACAAAAGAGCAATATCAAAATGAAGCTCCTTCTTCACACCAAGCACACCACCATACCAGCCCTCAAAAAACCCAGCCACAACTGCCATAACTGAAAGCACAAGCATAGGAACAACCATCACAGAGGGACTCTCATGAGGCTCTCCCTCATGCTCATGCCTGAAATACTCCCTGCCATGAAACATCACAAACCCCTCCCTGAATATGTAATAGGCCGTCAGAAAACTTACCACAGAAACAAGAACACCCCAGAAAAAACTCACCTCGTAGGCAGTTGCCACTATAAGGTCTTTACTCCAGAAACCAGAAAGAGGAAAAATACCAGCCAG